>NZ_JBXAHA010000021.1:0-191496 GCF_058794615.1 Cupriavidus sp. GW823-FHT07A04 | reverse complement strand
CAATGTTCATTCGGGTCACCGCGTGACCCGAGGAGGCTGTTGCCGTCTGCAGACAGAGTTTCTATCGGCTGGCCCGAGGGGATGACACGTCTCCAAAGCGCAGCGCAGATCGCAGTGCCCTTTGCACGCACGCCCCCACGCGCGCCCTATTGTACTTCGGCCGCACGCCAACAGTTCGCGACGGTAGCGTTGCCGCGCGACAACCTGGAGTAAAATCATCGTGACCGACGCCACCGCCAGTCTCTCAGAATTTACAAGTAGTCTGCAACTAGTAGACATTCCAAAGCCAGTGCGTGATCGCGTAGCTATCCTCGCTGTCGATGCGATCGGCATTGCGATCAGAGCCCGCCATGATGTAGCTCTGACGACGCCCCTGCTGCAAGCTATCCGACGTCTGGGGCTTACGAGCGGTTCCTGCTCTGTTCTCGGCGACCTTGACACATATTCGCCCGCCGGCGCGGCGCTTGTCAACGGTACTCTGATTCACTCACTCGACTTTGACGATACCCATGCTGCGGGAGCTCTGCATCCCTCCGCGACGGCTCTCGCCGCAGCTCTTGTTGCTGCGGAGATGGAACACGCCTCGGGCAGCGAGGTGGTCACCGCTGTCGTAGCTGGCTATGAAGTACTCTGCCGGCTCAGCAAAGCGCTCCAGCCTGCCGATCATTACGATCGGGGATTCCATCCCACAGCAACTTGTGGAGCGTTTGGAGCCGCGGCGGCGGCTGCAAGGGTGATGCGCCTCTCTCCGGAACAGGTGGCCAATGCATTTGGCATTGTACTCAGTATGTGTGCCGGCTCAATGCAATTCCTTGAAAATGGGGCGTGGACCAAGGCTTTTCAGGTGGGGAATGCCGCATCAGCGGGGCTTCTGGCTGCGACCATGGCACGTGAAGGCTTCCACGGCGCAGCACGAGCCATCGACGGTAAAAACGGCTTTCTACGCTCCTACGCACCGGCGCCGGAAATTGAGCAGGCAGTCGCTGGCCTTGGCGATACATGGGAGACCATGCAGATCGCTATCAAGCCCTATCCAGCGTGCCGGTTCGCGCATTCAGTGATGGACGCGATCATAGATCTGCGTGCCGAGCACAAGCTGACTCCGGATCAAGTGGTCGAGATTTCCTGCGGCTTGTCACGCAAGGCGATCGACCTCGTAGGGACTCCCATCGAGCGTAAGCGGCTGGCCTCCACCACTGTGGAAGGACAGTTTTCCGCCCCGTTCCTTGCGATGGTAGCTTTGACCGAAGGCAGCATGGGATGGGACAGCTACGCGCGCCAGCTTAAGAACGTAGACATCCTCAGTGGCATGCAGAAGGTATCCGTTGAACACGATGACGAGGTCGAGGCGCTCTTTCCGCATCGTTTTGCCGGATCGGTAAAGTTGCGACTGGCGAACGGCACGGAGCTGCGCCGCTTC
This sequence comes from Cupriavidus sp. GW823-FHT07A04, assembly GCF_058794615.1. Classification (NCBI taxonomy): domain Bacteria; kingdom Pseudomonadati; phylum Pseudomonadota; class Betaproteobacteria; order Burkholderiales; family Burkholderiaceae; genus Cupriavidus; species Cupriavidus sp. GW823-FHT07A04. The sequence goes on along the minus strand of NZ_JBXAHA010000021.1, from coordinate 190,076 downwards.
ATCGCCAATCCCAAGGGCGAACCTGATAATTTCGTTTCCCACAACGAGATAAAAAATAAGTTCGTTGACCTCGTAGTTCCGTATCTTGGTGAGAGGTCGGAGATGCTATTCGAGCAGATCTTGGATTTGGAGAACGCCCGCATCGGGACACTGATGTCGTCAACGCGACCGGTGATGAAGCTGGGAAAGATGTGGCGCAGTGGCTGATGGGATTATCAGAACACTATTCTGTAAGCTATAAATACTATTGCTATCAGAACGAATGCCGAAAATTCGTGTGGATAACATAGTCGCTTAACTGACGGCGGCTTAGGTCGAGCTGATCGTCCTGCTCGTCACGCTTTCGATGATTAGCTCTGTGGTAGATTTGCTCTTCTTACTGATCTTGCCAAGGGGATTTAATAATCAGTATCGAGGGATTGGGGGGGTATGATTATTATTTGTTAAAAATGTATTGATGTTGGCTTTATACATTCTTCGCTATTATATTCTTGCCTTCATAGTTTATTATTGAGGTACTCAATAAGTATGTCGATGGGAAAGTTGAGTTTCAAATTTTATTTTCGCCTATCCTTGTGTGGGACATAAATTTAAATGTTGATTACTAGAAATGAATCTCATCTTGTAATTATCGATTTTCAAGAGAAACTGGTCCATGCAATTTGTGATTCAGAAACGCTCATAAAGAACGCCGCAATTCTCCTTGAAGCAGCCCACGAATTGGAGGTGCCAGTGACAGCATCAGAGCAGTATCGCGCTGGCCTCGGTCCGACAGTCTCCAGTTTGGCCGAACATCTCGAACCGGGTGCGACGATCGAAAAGGTCGAATTCTCGTGTGTACGTAATGCCGAGCTTGCTGCACGGCTTTCAAAGGCAGATCGCATGCAATTCGTCCTTTGCGGAGTCGAGGGTCATATTTGCGTGCTCCAAACGGCTCTTGAGTTGAAGGCGGGAGGTGCGCAGGTGTTTGTGGTGACGGATGCAGTGGGCACACGCCGCCCCGAAAGCAAGGAGATTGCGCTGCGGCGGATGGCAGGAGCGGGCATCGTTCCCGTCACCACTGAAATGGTGCTGTTTGAATGGCTGCAGAGCGCAGCGGCGCCGGCCTTCCGGCGCGTGAGCCGTCTTATCCGTTAAAGAATCGGCGAAACGGCAACGCGACCGAATGTGAGGTGTGTGTCGGTCAAGAATGTCGAGCAGCGGTACTGGCGTTGCATCGTCACAGCTTCGTGAAGGCGCGTACAGCGCAGGCCGACCAGACCCGCGGGGTGCTGGCCGAGTTTGGATTGGTGGCGGTGTGGCATAAATGACGGCTCTGCTATGGCGAGCGACGCAGGCTCAGCTTGTGGCCCTCTGTTAATTTTCGGCGAAATTGTGTAGATTCTCGCCTTTTGCCGAGAAGATGCTCAGAGACGAAGGTAAGCCGAGCGAATCAAAGATGTCTACTGCGTCAAGAACTGGAAGGGCTACAACACTGGCAAGTCTGCCATTGCCAGGAATAGCAGGCAGGATGGGCTAATACGCCGTTCTTGCAGAAGCCAACTTAGCGTAGTAGTATAGGAAACTACGAATGTGTGCCGAGCGGGTAGAACTATCCAACCACGCACAATCGGTTCGGAGCGGTATGCTCTGTAGGTGGCACTAAAATGGACGAAATATCCAGCCCAGTCGGACTACGTGCTGGCATGTTGATGGGCCAGACTTGGGATAGGTGAAGCCATGGATATTCGGGAACTGCGGTGCTTTTATTATGTAGCCGATCTAGGTGGCGTTACTAGCGCTTCGGCTTTTCTCCATGTGACACAGCCTGCTATCAGTAGGACGATCAAGGCTTTGGAGGAGGAACTCGGCGTAGCTCTATTCGAGCGCAATGGTCGCGGGTTGACGCTGACGGAGGCCGGTACCCACTTGTTCGGAAAGGCCCAGCAAATTTTTCGAGCAATCGAAGACACCAAGCGCGAGGTCGCGAGTTTCGCCGGAATTGTGAGTGGCGACGTGACCCTTGGCGTGCCGCCCTCGCTGTTCGCCGTCACGCCTGGTCTTTTGACCCGCTGCCGGGAATTGTACCCCTATATCAACATCCGCCTGCTCGATGGGTTTAACGGCTATTTACAAGAGTGGCTGTTAGCAGGTAGGGTCGACGTTGCCATTCTCAATGGTCGCGCATCCGATCTTGGAAGGTATAAAACGGCACATCTTGCCACTGATCGCCTATATGTGATCGGTTGCCCGGACCCAGGGAACACAGGCGCTCCGTCTGTGCCGCGCGAGATAGCTTTTCAGTCGCTCGGGGAGCTTCCGGTGATCTTGCCGACACGGATGAGTGCCACGCGCAAGTTGATCGAGGAAGCTGCAATCGACGCATCCGTGCAGATCACGCCAGTCCACGAATTGGATTCTGTCGCCGCGATTAAGGAGCTAATTCTCCGCCGAGAGGGTGTTGCGATACTTCCATTGGCTAGCATTGCCCGTGAGTTGGAGACAGGACTGCTCTGGGCGGCACGTCTGACGCGCCCCGAAGTCCAGCGCGAACTGGTGCTCGCCACATCCATTGACCGCACGAGTAGCAAAGCCGTGAGGGCGGTTCACGATGTTATCCTGAAGGACTTTCGAACGGTCGTGGATTCTCTGAATTTCTCACTGGGCTTTATTTGATCCACCCCCGAGATTTCCGGGCGGATCAATGTAGGTTCACTAGACAGGACGCGGCGTGGAGCGTCCCTCATGAAGTGGGGTGCGATCTTCCTGGCGCACGACTTCTACCCGGCGGTACTCGTTCCCGGTTGCCGCATTCAATGTGTTCGATTGCCAGGAATCATCGCGTTAAGCAGCAAACGTTGAAACGCGCAAGAGCAAGATATCGTCAACGGCGTTACGGTCGATGGCCAAGGCAAAGACCGTGGTCTTCTGCGTCGTGTAGCCCGAGCCGTCATCGGACAGCCATTCGATTTCCGCTGGTGTTTGCAGCGCATTCCCGAAGCGATTCTCGACGGCCGCCAGCATCACGTCTCGAACCACATCGCCGCTGTGACCGCCGGTCGTCTCCGCCCATCTCATCGCCTCGCGGTCGCAGCAGTCCAGCGCGAACGTGACCCGCAGCGGCTCGCCGTTGTCGCAGCGGAACTCGAAGCCGTCCGAGCACCAGCGCTGGTTGCTTTGTGCCACCGCGACCTTGCCTTCATGCCTGCGCCGAGGCTTTGGAGGGCGCTGCCTTGCGTTGCAGGAGCGGCCAATGCGTACGCATGACCCGGTAGACACGCTTGGCATTGACTTTTGGGGCGCCTTGGTATTCCCGTTCTCGACGCAGTACGCCCCAGACACGGGGATAACCGTAGCTCGACAGGTGGGCAACGGCGCCACGAATTTCTTCCACCAGACCACCATCGTTGGTCTGCCGAGCACTGCGCGCATCCCACCAATCCGCCGGCCGAGCCCGCTTCGCTGCCACATTCGAGCGCGCGACACGGAGGACATCGCAGACCCGCCTCACAGGTTGTCCCCCGGCAATGAGGGTGAGCGCGCATTCCATTTTCGCGACTTCATCACCTTCCCTGCCTCGCGCAGAATCTCATTCTCCATGGTCTTCTTGCCGAGCAAGCGCTGAAGGTCGCGGAACTGCTTGAGGGCGTCGCTGAGTTCGGATTCCGGGATCACTTCCTCACCCGCACTGACCGCAGACAAGCTCCCGTCCTGGTACAGTTTGCGCCAGTGAAAGATCCGGTTCGGATTCACGCCATGCTGGCGTGCCACCATCGAGACGGTCTTACCTGGCTCGCAGCTCTCGCGTACTAGCGCGAGTTTCTCTTCCGGTGTCCAACGCCGCCGACGCTCCGGGCCAGTAAGCACTTCCATCACTTCCTGCTTCATTCTAGTCATAAACACAGTCGTACGCCGACCCGCTATTTTACGTGGGTGACTGTGTCCGGAGATTCAGGGAGGGCTGCTCCAATCCTGCTTGTCATCACATCTCTCCTTGCATCAGTTTAACCCCAGCAAGGGATTTGTTTCACGGGGAAAAGTCATAATAAGTTCAATATCCACATCTAATGCTACGGGCTAGCACCGGCTGAGACGCCGCGGTTACCGGCTGCGCGACCGCCACGCAACACATAGACATTTGGTATGAGGGTCATGTGGAAGCATTGCTCATGTTGTTCTGCGCGCGGTATGAACTGGCCGCCGTCAGCGGTGGCGCTGGCGCCTGAATGTACTGTTCAGGACCGAGCAGTACGTCATGTTATCAGACATGGCTACTGGACCTGCAGTGCTCGATTCGAGTCAACTTCTGCGCGTCCAAGGTTAAATCAGTTAGGCTAAGTTGGCATTTGACTTGTACCACGGCGCCAACGAAACTGCCTCCATGCTCTGGATCCATCCCGATGGCAAAGTCTTCAAACCGCTATCGTCCCAATTTTTCTCGCGAAGAAGGACTGACCCTATGTCTGCACCGACCGCTTTAACGACGAAACTCCCAGATGTGAAGGCACCCGGACTCATCATCGCACCGTTGACACCATTTTGCGACGATTTGACGGTAGATGTGGAGCGCCTCAAGCGCGGCGTTGACTATGTGGTTGATGATTGCGGTGCTGCCATGGTCATCGCTGCCGGTGTCGAGGCGCAGGAATATCAGTATCTCGATATAGAAAGCCGCAAGCGCTTGGTTGGCCACACTCTCCAGTTAGTCGACGGGCGTTGCCCCGTGACTGCTGGGGTGTCCCATCCATCCTTGAAGACAGCAGTTGAACTCGCCGACTTTGCTGCGTCTGAAGGGGCGTCCTCAATCCAGTTGCTTGCGCCGCTGCGGCCCTTCGGCGGGGCTCCGACACCTGACGAAGTGATCCAGTATTTTGAGGCGGTTGCCGCGGAAACGGATCTTCCTATTGTAGCCTACCTCAATGCCGGGCCCGGCGCCGACTTGAATGCCGAGGCCACGATCGCTCTGGCACGAATCAATAAAATAAAGTACCTCAAAGAAAGCTCACGCGATATGACACGCGTGGCGCGCCTAATTGTAGAAATCGAAGAAGCGGGGCATGCGCGTTACTTCACGACGATGCAGATGTTACTGCCAACGCTAATGCTGGGAGGCTCCGGCGTGACGTTGCCGCCACCGGCAGCTCGATTAGCACAATATGTCATCGCTGCTTTTACCCGGGGCGATTGGACAGAGGCTGCGCGTTTGCAAAAACAGTTCGCCCTTTGGCCCGCGCGTTGGATGGGATATGGTCTAATGCCCGTCATGAAGGCATCCATGGATATTCTCGGAATGCCCATGGGCTCTCCTTATCCACCTTATGCACCGTTGCCAGCCGTAGCCAGGATGCAGCTAGAGGCCTATCTAAAGACGACAGATTTATACACAAACCATGGATAGGTCTTGAATAATTTTATTCAAAATGAGGGTCCTGTTGCATAAATCGAGTTTGAAGACAAAGGACCGTCTGTGATCTGGAATTCATGCAATACGGACGTACTGAGGGCGGGCAAGCATTGCCATGCGATTCAGAACGCCCACGCGGATCGCCACCTCGCTCGCCGGGGTGCCGACTTCGTGCGCCCAAAGGCAATTGCCCGTGGGCGTCTTGCGGCGGTACATCAAGGTCTCGACGAGCGAACGCCGGTGATAGCCGCTGGACTTCTTCCAATCGCGCCCGCTAATTCGCTCGATGGCGTCGATAGCCTCGTTGCGCCATGCGACGCCGGGCATCCTCTCCGGCCAGGGCATCGCCCCTTCACGTGGCGGAATCGACGGTTGGGCACCACGCGCGGCAATTGCTTGATGTCGTACGCGCTGTCGCCGCGGATAGTGTCGATTGGCGTGTCAGCGGGAATCTGATCGAGGAGTTCGGGCAACACATCTGCATCGCCGACGTCCTGATGCGTCATCCAAGCCGCACATATCTGGTCGGTGTTCGCGTCCATTGCCAGATGCACCTTGTGGCAAGTGCGGCACTTGGAATAGCCGTGCTTGCACACCTTCCATTCGCCTTCGCCGTAGAGCTTTACCCCTGTGCTGTCAACGACAAGATGCACCGGCTTGCCGCTGTCCAGGGGCGGCAGCACTACAGATTCTGCGCGGCGACTCTGCGTCGTGTAGTTCGATACTGGCAAGTCGGCGAAGGCAAGCTGCGAACGCTGTGGGCAAGGCCCTGAAGGGCGCGCAGCGGCTGACGAAACGCCTGCTTGCGTCCGAGCAGCGTCTGAATCATGGCGTCCGAGTACACGCAAGGCCGGGCTCGATTGCGTGATTCAGTCTCAGGTTCCTGTTTCAGTACGCCTTTGTCGATCCACATGGTCAGGTCACCTCTGGTAATCAGCCCAGCGTTGTATGCCGGCCAGTTCCTGACGCGGTAGACCCCCTTAGGCTCACGCGGCTTGTTTTCGTCCTTGCGCAGAAACAGTGGATGTAGACCCCGCCGAGCCGTCGTGCCAGTGGCCTTGCAACAGTTGCACGACGGCTGCGACAAACGCGAGCGGTACTGCGATTTGCCAGCCGATGTTGTCCTGCGCGATCGCGGTGCCGATGCTTCCGACGGACACCTGCGCTTTGACGGCCAGCGAGGTCGCCACCACGCTGCGCGCCGGCAGGTTCGTGTAGCGGCCAGGCGCCGGTACGATGACAAAGCCGACTCCCACGCGAGGTAGGCAGCTGAGCAGTCCAGACACGGGCCCATCGAACCTCATGTCCGCTCCGCCGATCACACACGCGCCCGGTACATGACGAACTCCTCCCTGAAATCGAGAGGGGTGCCAAGGGCGGTTGCCGACCCCTCAGTGACCAGGCAGTCAGGTGCAGCGCGAACACGAGTAGGGGACCGGCGAGGATGCCGCTGCCGGCATCCGGTCAGCGCGAGGATGATGCCGACCGCCAGGCAGAGCAGCACAGAGAGCGAAGGATCCATGAGTGGCTACCGGGTGATAGTCGGCTTGGCCAGCCATTCGCGCCCCTTCAGCATGGCTGACCAGTATAGCGGCGGCAACACGTGCGTCTTCAGCAACCAGGCGAGACGGGAAGGATGGGTGCCCTCAAGAAGCCAGCGCGGGAAGGTCGGCGCCAGCTTGCCGCCGTAGGTAAACTCCGCCAGCACTATCTTGCCGCGAGCCACTGTTAGCGGGCAGGAGCCGTAGCCGTCGTAGGTCGCCGTGCCGCTCAACTGGCCCAAGCTCGCCAGGATGTTATGCGCGACCACCGGCGCCTGCTGGCGGATTGCTGCAGCAGTCTTCGCATTGGTGGTGTTGACCACATCGCCAAGCGCGTACACATCATCGAAGGTCTTGTGGCGCATCGTGGCGGAATCGACGTCCATCCAGCCTGCCGCGTCGGCGAAGGCGCTCTGCCGTATCAGATCCGGCGCCACTTGGGGCGGCACCACGTGAATCATATCGAACTCACTCTCGACAGTCTCGCTGGTGCCGTCCGCAAGGGTGCGCCGCAGCGTTGCGCGGCGGCGCGGCCCGTCGATGCGCTGCAGCTGGTGACCGAAGCGCAGGTCGATGCCATACTGATCGACATATCGCATTAACGCGGGGACATAGTCGGCAACGCCGAACAGCGAGGCGCCGGCATTGTAGAACTGCACGTCGATGTGGGGCAGCAGTTGGCGGTGCCGCCAGGTGTCGCAGGCCAGGTACATGGCTTTCTGCGGTGCGCCCGCGCATTTGATTGGCATGGGCGGCTGGGTGAAGAGTGCCTTGCCGCTGCGCAACTTGCGGATCAGTTCCCATGTATAGGGCGCAAGGTCGAAGCGATAGTTCGACGTCACGCCGTGCTTCCCGAGTGCGTTAGCCAGTCCGTCGATCGCCATCCAGTCGAGCTTAAGTCCGGTACAGACTGCCAGCCGCTGGTAGCGGAGGTCTTGCCCGCCGGGCAGGTGGACCAGCTTGCGATTTGGGTCGAACCCCAGCGCGGGCGCCTTTACCCAGCGCACGCCGGACGGCATCACCGAGGCCATGGCGCGCGCGGTCTGTGTAGGCTTGAATACGCCGGCACCCACCATGGTCCATCCTGGTTGGTAGTAATGCATCTCGGCTGGCTCGACGATAGCGATGCGCAACATTCGCGTGCGTGCCAGCAGGCTGGAGGCCAGTGCGATGCCGGCGGCGCCGCCGCCGACGATGACCACATCGTGGTCATCGATGGTCGAGATGCCGGTGTGGTTAGTGATAGACGGACCTGTATGCGTGTTTTGGGAGGCTTCCATTTGGGGGCGTTGTTTGGAGTGTAGTAGGAAACGGGAACGACAGCAGCGGATGGGGCGTCAGAGCGCATCCAGCGGAATCTTCAGATAACGGATGCCGTTGCTTTCGGCTTCCGGCAGCGCGCCGGCGCGCATATTGACCTGCACGGAGGGCAGCATCAGCGCAGGCATATCCAACGTGGCATCGCGTTGATGGCGCATGCTAGCGAACGCGTCCTCGCTGACGCCGTCGTGCACGTGGATGTTGTGCCGGCGCTGATCGGCTACCGTGGACAGATGGCAGAATGGCCGCCCTCCCGGGCGGTAGTCGTGGCACATATAGAGCGCGGTGTCGGGAGGGAGGCTCAGAACGCGCCGAATCGAGCGGTAGAGTTGGTGTGCGTCGCCACCGGGGAAATCGCAGCGCGCGGTCCCGTAGTCGGGCATGAATAGCGTGTCGCCGACGAAGGCATACTTGCGTTGACCATCGTCGATTACATAGGTCATGCAGGCAGGCGTATGGCCGGGGGTGTGCAGCGCCGTTACTCGTAAGCCGCCGATCGCGAAGTTGGCGTTGTCGGGAAGTAGGTGGTCGAACTGGCTGCCATCCTGCGCGAAGTCGTTGCCGGCATTGAACAGCCGCCCGAAGGTGTGCTGCACCGTGATGATGTGCGCGCCGATGGCGGTGCGGGCGCCGGTTTTGGCCCGTAGGTAGGGGGCGGCCGACAGGTGATCGGCATGGATATGGGTTTCGAGGATCCAGGTTGGCATTGCCCTGAGCGCAGCGATGCGCGCGAGGATACGATTCGCGCTGTGGGTTGCCGTCCTGCCAGATTTGGCGTCGAAGTCGAGCACGCTGTCGAGGATGGCGCAGGCACGGCTGGTCTCGTCCAGAATCAGGTAGCTCACTGTGCTGGAAGGCTCGTGGATGAAAGCCTCGACTGTCAGGAGGCTCTGGATGGTATTGTCAGCTGCCAATTTCGTCTTACCGGAAAGGAATTGGCGTACTACAATCCAAGTTTCGTGCCAAGCTCGCCCGCGCACGGTTGTGCGATCTGAAAGCCTTTGTTCTATAACGGTTTCCGGCAGTGGTGAGGTAGCTATGGGGCACGCGGCAGGCCGGCTGCTGACAGACCGCGAACTGCCACCGGCATAGTTGTCAGTGTTTTGGCAGTCGGTGGCAGTTAGCCGATTCGACGCCTGTCCATTTCCACCACGCTTCAGCTCGCCACAACGACATTTCTAGCCATGCCTCTCCTCACAAAGGCCGAACCAGCGCAGCGCGTCCAGGCACTCGCTTCCTACCTACAGCACGAATCTCTTCCATCCATCGTGTTGAGCCTCGACTACACCATTCTGGCCGTCAATACCGCCTACCAGCAGCAGTTCTCGGCGGGCGAGCAGTATGTTGGGCGCAAATGCTACGAGGTCTCGCATCACTACAGCGTGCCTTGCGACCAGGCCGGGGAGCATTGCCCGATGCGCAAGGCGCAGGAGACCGGCGAATCGAACCGCGTCGTGCACGTTCACCACACGCCGCGCGGCACTGAGCACGTCGATGTGGAGCTACGCCCCATCTTCGATGACACGGGAGAAATCGAAGGCTATGTGGAGCGGCTGCATGCGGTACGCACGGCCTCGCCCGATGCCAGCGGCGACGGACTCGTGGGAGCGTCGCCAGCCTTCAATCATGCGCTGGAACAACTGCAACGAGTGGCGGGTGCCGATATTCCTGTGCTGCTGCAAGGCGAGTCCGGCACGGGCAAGGAGCTGTTCGCGCAGGCGGTGCATGCCGCAAGCAAGCGCGCGGGCGGTCCCTTCGTGGTGGTGGATTGCTCGGGCTTGTCCGAGGGTCTGCTCGAGAGCGAGCTCTTCGGCTACGAGAAAGGTGCGTTCACCGGAGCCACGGCCCGCAAGACCGGCCTGGTGGAGACGGCTGAAGGCGGCACGTTATTCCTCGACGAGATCGGCGATGTGCCCCTGTCGATGCAGGTCAAGCTGTTACGGTTGATCGAGTCTCGCACCTATCGGCGCGTCGGCGCCGTGGAGCCCCGCATGGCGAACTTCCGACTCGTGGCCGCCACGCACAAGCCGCTGGGCGAGATGGTCGGCGCGGGTCTGTTCCGCAAGGACTTATACTATCGCATCAATGCCTTTCCGATTCGACTGCCCGCGTTGCGCGAACGGGAGGGGGACGTCGGTATGCTGGCGCAGTCCTTGCTCCGTAGGGCAGAACCCGGCGGGTCAGCGCTCTGCCTCGATCCCGAGGCGCTTTCGTGCCTGCGCGCTTACGATTGGCCGGGCAATGTCCGCGAACTCAGGAACGTGATCGAGCGCGCCGTGCTGTTCGCCGATGACGGCGTGGTGCGGATCCGGGATCTACCGGATGCCGTTCAGAGTACTCGGCGTCAATTCGACGCGACGCGCTTAGCCTCCAGTCCGCATGAAACGGAGGGCGCATCAGGACGACGGCGCAGACTGTCGACCGAGGAAATCCAGCGGTTGTCAGCCGATTTTGGTGGGTCGAGGAAGGATCTGGCCAAGATTCTGGGGCTCAGTGAGCGCACCTTGTATAGACGGCTCAAAGGAAGCGGCAGAGCTTAGGTCAGACGCTGTTCTGACTCGCAGGGAAGTCGGGGGATTTCGTGCGGACGAGCCGACCACCTCGACAGCAAGCCCCCGCCACTTTGTTCCATGGGTTATTCTGGGTTCTTATATGAACGCGCCTCGTCTTGCTAGGTGAACGCAAGGGTCAGGCTCGACAGAGGGTTGGTTGCAGACTTCTACATGGTCCCATTCATCTTTGCCAAATGGCTTGCTCTATGGCTCGACAATCTGCCGATACTTGACCAGCTGGACGGTTGCATAGGCACGCAGCGAATGGATATCGGTTGCGTTGCCTGACCACGAGCCCACATACACAATCCCCGCCCTCACCTCCGGAGATTGATGTCAGGACGGGAGTGGCCTGTCCAAACTTTCTCGAACCATCCGAGCCACTGTTGCTAATAGCACCGACGCACAGGCCGTACGTATATAAGCAATCCATCTCCCGCGACCGTTGCACGCCGGTGTTCATGGACGTGCATAACCTGTCCAACAAGAACTACTATCCGGCGTCGAGGGGGAACCTTGCGAAGGCCCTGGTACCAGTTTTTATGTACCTTAGGCCGCTGGCGGGCCCCGATGAGCCGCTTGCGACCGGCAACGCAAACTCTGTTCGCGTTGTCGGTCCAGGAGTGACGTGTCGGAAGTACGATGGCGGCTAGATACCGGAGGCAGACTGCCATCTGCTATTAGAGTAGATGGTCGCTTTTGAGAGCCGAGCTGAAAACTCACCTCGCCTAGAAACTTTACTACGCAAAAATAGCATTTTTACTATACCACTTCACGCGTAGCAGGTCTGGGGAGAACGCGTGATGGGAGTGTCCTCCGAAAAGATCCTAGCGAACGATGTGTACTCGTGTGCCTGCGCGTTAGGTACCCAAGACGACTCGTGCCACCATTCCGATGGCAATCACAGCTGCGACTAGTGCGAAGCCTTGTTGAAGGCTGTTCCCGCTTAGTTTGCTGGCAGCGCGTCGACCGGCTAACATGCCCCCCAGGGCGCCGGTGGCGAACGGTACGCCGACGTGCCAGTTCATGTGCCCTGCAATCGCGGTAGAGACGACCCCGGAAGCAGATACTAGCGTGATGACGGCCAAGGATGTTGCGACAATGACGTGCATCGGGGCGTTAGTAGCTTTCTTGAGCGCAGGAACGATGACAAAACCTCCGCCCACGCCAAGCAAGCCAGATAAGAAGCCGGCGCCAATTCCCGAGAGTGCGAGGGCACGACTGCAGGAAGCGGTCCAGAAAAAACGGCCAGTAGCGCTATTCAGTTGGCAAGGAGGTAAAGACCGACCGGATTCTGGCCGAGGAGTTCGATTTGCGTGTGCTTGCATAAGCATCCGGAGTGCCACGAACGCAAGTACCAACGCGAAAATCAAGGTCAACGGGCCGTTCGGCAGACGGTGAGCGAGCCAAAGACCGATGGGTGAGAAGAATGTACCGGCTACAGCCACTACCACGGCGGCCCGGTAGCGCACGATGCCCGCACGAAACCCCATCGCGGCGCCAACTGCTGCGGATAGACTGACCGCAAGCAAGGCGACTGGCGCGGCCTCTGCAAGGGTTAGATGCAAACCGAATAGTAGTAGCGGTACTGCGAGAATTGCGCCGCCTGCCCCGGTCAGCGCCAGGATGACACCGACTACAGCACCTAGTGCCACACTGCTGACAATGATGTTTTCCATTGATTTTGTTGTTGCTCGACGTTGTGAATGAGAGAGCCCTCTAGCGGGCCAAGCTCAAGCGGTCCGCATTCCCGTGCTTATTGTTTGCGCGCACGGGAGCCATTTCCGATCTTTGAGCATATCCGCTCGCTGATGGCCGTTTGGCCGCCCAAGCGCAATTGCAGGTAGAGAGTTGCTGAGATGGTCAGCGTGTACATGAGTTTCCACGACGCACGAAACTGTGGCGCCCAGCGCCCGCACGCAACCGACCATTTGGTCGGCGCTATCTGTCGTGGTGCGACTGGAGCTGGGGTCGTAGTCGAGTACGCGATTAATGATGACGCGATGGCGTGACTGTTCATCGAGGGACTGTGATAGCTGATGGTGCTGGTACGCGCAAGGCGAGGGGCGGGTGAAGTGGAATGCGCTGCCATGAGCTGCCTGCCATAAAGTAATCGGGCTATCACAGCATCAATTTCTGTGCCTGCCTTTTATCTGTGACCCGACTGAACCTATTTCGCCGTCAAAACAGGGATATAGAACTGCAATCGAAGCTCACGGAAGGTCATGCCTTGGCAACCATCGTGACTACGTTGCTGCCATTGGCAGTGAATGGCGGTCCATGGCAGTGCGCTCGGCCACAGCGATGGCAGACTACAAGCGCTTATCCCTCCTATGGGCGAGAGCCCCGTAGGACTAGACAGGGCGATCCATTTGACAGCAAGGCTCAACGTGCACAGCGCATCCAAACTAATAACCAACTAATAGGTGGTTGCTCACCTCTGTGGCAGAGGTTGGTCGCCTATCGGGGGGCTGCCTGCGAGTTGAGCATTAGCCTATTCCGGCTTGGCTACGAAATAGTCGGTAGATTTTCTCTTTTGACGTGTTCGCTGTTAGAGCCTGTTTCAAAAAGAGCAGTTGGGTACTGTTAACTTGAAAGCGAACCTGTTAACCTCGTCCGTTGTGACAACAGGACAGAGGGGATGGGCAAGCCGATCATCGACGAACGAACTATGGGCACTGCTCGAACCGCTTTTGCCGCCAGCCAAGCCGAGGCGATTCCGGTATCCGGGTCGCATGCCGGTGTCGGATCGGGCCGCATTGACCGGCATCCTGTTTGTGTTGAGAAGCGGCATTCGCTGGAACGAACTGCCCAGCGAAATGGGTTGCGGCTCCGGAGTCAGTTGCTGGCGCCGGCTACGCGACTGGCAAAGCGCGGGGGTATGGGATCTCCTGCGCGAGATCCTGCAGGCAGAGCTGCGTGCGGCCGATCGTATCGATTTCTCGCGCGCGATCATCGACTCCTCTTCAGTTCGTGCGGTTGGGGCGGGTGGGCCAAAAACAGGACCGAACCCTACCGATCGCACGCGACCAGGTTCCAATCACCACGTCGCCACCGACGTCAACGGCACGCCGATCGCGGTCATCCTGACCGGGGCGAACCGAAACGAAATTACCCAACTCCTGCATCTGATCGAAGCGATTCCCGCTATCCGGGGATGCCGAGGCCGCCCTCTGCGTAAGCCAGGTCGAATCTACGCCGATCGCGCCTACGACCACGACAAATACCGCCGGCCGCTGCACGCCGCTGGCATCCCAACTTCGATCGCCCGGCGCGGTCAACCAAATGGCAGCGGTCTCGGCAGGGTTCGCTGGGTGGTAGAGCGCACCCATGCCTGGCTACACGCATTCCGGCGTCTGCGCACCCGCTTCGAGCGTCGCGCGGACATTCACGAAGCCTTTCTCAAGCTGGCCTGCTGCCTCATATGCTGACGTACCCTTCAGCGCGGGGAGCCTTCATTTTGAAATGAGTTCTTAGGCCCAAGCGGTCGTGTTTGACGCGGCACCTAGTGAAAGCGTTGAGACAACTCGTCTGCTCTTGCAGCCAACTCGGCTCAAGCAAGCGGTCCAAGCTGGACAGAGCACCGCCGAGCATTTTCGAGTATTCCCTCCAAAATGATGTGCGATAACGAACGTTGGGAAGGTGCGACCAAGCCAGCCACAGCCCGATGCCGGCGAGTAGCCGAGCGAGGTGGGCGGAGGAGGCAGTGATGAATGAGGCGAAGTCGATGCGTTGACGCCGGCAGGCCAAAGCGATGAGTTATACCCGGAAGCTTGAGGTCATCATGAAAACCTCCGAACACGTAGGATGTAAAATACATCGCCGACGAATTGGGATCCGTGATTGGCGACAATCGGCAGCCCAGCCCGGCCCTCGACGTGATCTTCTAGATCGAGAATATTTCTGGCTGCTTCGACGTCCACAATGCCCAACTGCTCCTGCGGCCGGTCTATTTTTTCAATACTCACAATCTTTGAGCGATTTTGCACAGCATCACCCATGCGAAGCGGCTCATGAAACTCGAACTGTCCACCTGCCCACATTCACCGCGGCCGGTCAATGGGAGGCAAGAAGCTTTGGCGCGTGCAGGACCATTGCGTCCGATCTCGTACTAGCGATGTAGGGGAAAAATGCACCACTGCCACAGCGGTGGCAGTGGTGTATTCACGCCAGGGCGCTCATCTGACTCATCTGGAGTCGCACGCAGCGCGGCAAAGGGGGTGGGATAGATACGTCGTCTATCACTTCGGTGCGACCAATTCAGTCGGTTATGGTGTAGACGCGTTCACGTCAATTATGGCCAGCAAAAAGTACTCAATTGGGTGGGGGTCCACCAAGGCTATTCAGATTGAAAATGATGGATCGATGCGGTGAAGCTTGCGAAGCATGCCAGGCCACTCTACGAGCCCCATCGGCCGTCTCGTCCGCGGTAGATAGTTTTTGTACGTTTCTTCGACGACTTGTTGTGGGACTGGCACCACTTCACTGTTGCACGACAAAGTTGCAATCTGTGCCTGACAAACTTGCTCGAATCGATGCATGGCATTAAAAGCTTCGGGCACCGTCGCCGTCGCTACCAACAGCCCATGATTGCGAAGCACCATGTATGCACCGTCGCCCAAATCCCGGAGTAGGGTATCCTTTTCACGCTCGTCGAGGACGATGCCTTCGAAGTCGTGGTACCGCGCGCCCACGAATCGCATCGCCGTCTGGGTGAGCGGAAGAATTCCACACTTCAGAGCAGAAATCGCCATTCCAGCGACGGTGTGGGTATGAGCAACACAGCCGACGTCTGGTCTACCCTCGTGAATCGCACTGTGGATAACATAGCCTGCGCGATTCACCCCATAGTTCAAAGCACCGAAGTCGGGTGTGTACAGCACCTTCCCATCAATATTTACCTTCAATAGGCTTGAGGCCGTAATTTCATCATAGTGCATGCCGAACGGATTGATTAGAAAGGACTCCTCACCAGGTACCCGGACAGATATATGATTGGCAGCTTTATCGGACAATCCATAGATGTCGAATAACCGATAGCAAGCGGCAAGCTCGACTCGCGCCTTCCATTCCTCTGGCGATACTTGATCACGAATCGACGGAATTGCAAGTGTGGTTTCAAGGTTCATACGTTGCTCCGAGTCAGGGCAGAAGGTTGCTAAGAGATTTCCCTTCACGCCAACGCTGCAGATTGTTGAGGAAGAGTTCACCTACGGCTTCGTAGTGCCCCGCCGTATGGCTTGCCGTGTGCGGAGTGATGATGACGTTCGGCAGGCCCCAGAGTTCGGAATCTGCTTCGAGAGGCTCGAACTCTGTCACGTCGAGGAAGGCACCGCTGATGTGGCCGTCCTTTAGTGCAGCGACAAGGTCCGGTTCGAGGACAACTCCACCTCGCGCAACGTTTACGAGTCGTGCACCACGCGGTAATTTTGCGAGAGTTGCAGCATTTAAGAGCCCCTTCGTTTCGCTGGTAAGAGGACAGGCCAGGACAACAGAATCTGCGTAGGAGAGAGCCAGGCCGAGCTCAGTGAACGGGAAGGTGATGTCGACATGCGGGCAGTCTTCAGAGGAACGGCGTACGCCTATCACGTGCATTCCAAAGGATCGGAGCAGATGGGAGATCTTCGTGCCGACCGGACCAAGGCCGATGATGACCGCCGTCTGTCCATTAATATCTTTGGGTGCTTGAGAACCGTTCAGAGGCTGCCAAACTTTGCGACGTTGCGCGTCCATAAGCTGTGGAAACTTCCTCGCCAACATAAGCAGACCCGTTACGGCCATATGTGCTACGGGCACGGCATTGGCCCCAGAACCGGTGGTCACTAGTACGCCCCGCCCCCGCAATTCAGAATAGATTGGCCGATTAGCTCCAGCGGCATGGATTTGCACCCATTTGAGGCTCGGTACATTGCGCATGACATTATGAAAGTGGATCAAGCTGTCTGCCATTTTCGACTTAGTGGAGTGTCCCGTGACATCGCGCGTTAAAAAAGCGATATCGATCGATTGGACATCGTTCGAGGCACGAGCATCTTCGGGGTCGACGAAGAGTACATCGATTCCGGACAACACTGCCCGGATACGTTCGCCGAAAGCGGTAGCCGCCGTTCGAGACAGGAGCAGATGAAGCGGGGATCCCGAGACGGTTCCAGAAGAATTTGTATTCATTGCCAAAGTGCGCCGAGGAGATGCGAGTTCTATCCGTTTCGCACAATTGATTCGTTCTAAGGATTAACCAAGGTTCTCTTTTTGGCAAGAACCGTCATGATGCGAAATTGTTCCTTCAACATGGTATCAAATGAGTCTCCGGCGTTCGGATTGTGTCCAGCAGTCTCCATAGCACGGATGACCTCAGGTTTGCGGAGAACCTTGCGGGTAGTTTCAAATAGCGTCCTGTAAACGTCCCTAGACAATCCCTTTGGCGCAACCAGTCCCGTGAAACCGTCGTAATCTTTGTATCCCAATTCATGGAGTGTCGGAACATTGGGCAGGACAGTGAGGCGTTTGGATGCCGTAGTCGCTATACATCTGAGCTTCCCGGTCTGGCACAGTTCCGCGACTGCAGAAATGGATGACCATGTGTAATCGATGCGTCCTCCAATCATGTCCACTGTCACAGTGCCCGCCCCCCCGGAGTACTGAACAGGCTTGATCGTCATCTTGACCTCATCGTGGAACTGGTCGGCTGCCAATAGAGGCCCCAACCCGACGACACCGAAGGTGATCTCGTTCTTCTTTGAGTAGACAATTAGATCTGCGACCGACTTGATCTTGGAATCGTTAGAGACAGTTAGTACATAAGGGACGCTTGAAACTTGCGTAATAGATTCGAAGTCGTTGAGGAACTTATACGGTAAAGGAGTTGTCCCGACCTCGTTGACCAATTGGCTACTGCTTGCTAACAAGATCGTGTATCCGTCGGGCTTGGCGCGCGCGGCGTAGGTTGTCCCAATGATCGTGTTGGCGCCAGGACGATTTGAAACTAGTACAGGTTGCTTTAACTCGTCAGACAGGCCCTTGGCAACAGCACGTCCTACCGCATCCATGGATGCACCAGCTGCGAATGGCACTACGAGCCAAATTTGGTGATCAGGGTAAGAAGCAGCCGCAGCCGCAGCTGCAGAGCTGCAGATAGCGGCAAAGGCTGCAAAGGCTGCAACGAAGCGTATCTTTGGCGTGCGCATGGATATGTCTCCTGTGTTATTTTTCTTTGTCGACCCGACAGCCGTCTTGTGCATTACCGGGAAAGGAGCGCCATTAGTTCCCGGACGTCAGGCAAGCTGTCGAGCCGCTGAATGACGTCATAGACCTTCTTTGCATCATTGATAGCACTCATGTCGGCGCAGTCATAGAATTTCTTGCGGCGACTGACTGCATCGATAGGATTTTCAATGGTTCCTACGGTAGCTTGCACTCCTTTCTTCAGCATCGTGCCGTCCTTGAGGGTAAGGCTGATGATATGGGGAAGCTTTGTGGGTCCGTCCTCTTGTTCCTTGGTGTAGTTACTGACGCTGATCCTCTTGTACATGCTTCGGATATCTTCGCTTCTCACATTTGAGTCAGAGAAGGTCTTCAGATTCACCTCCTTCGTCACTAGCGCCGCAGAGCAGCAAAACTGCATTGAGAACTTGGCCTCATGCGGCGAGGCTGGATTGTCGTACATCAGATTTTGCGCATTGGAGTATCCGATGGTCACGGAAAGCGCTTCGACGTCATGATGGGTGAAGGAGTACTCGGCCATGACTTCAAAAAGGCCATCGAGCACCTTGTGGGTGGCAGCGCAGCATGGAAAGCGCTTAATCATCAAACCAGGCTTGTCAATGGAGAGAGGGATGCCGATGGCCAAGTTTGCTGGATCCCAGCCGGGAGGATTTGCTCCTCCAAAAAGCTCGAGAAAGCCGAGAGGGCCATCCAATGCGGCCGGGTTTCCCCGCACGCCGCACTTCGCAAGCACGGCGGCCTGCACGCCATGCTGGGCAGCCAAGCCCGCCTGGAGAGGTTTCGCGTCCGTCCCAAACTGGGCCTTGAAGCCGCCGGCCATGCTCGTTGCCAGGCTGAGGGCATGCTGGAACTCGTGTTCCGATAGCTCAAGTAATCGCGCTACGGCACCGGCTGCCCCAATCGCACCCAGCGTGGACGTAGAGTGCCATCCTTGCGTGTAATGGGAGCGCATGACACCCTTCGCCAGAACGTTCTGTACTTCCAAGCCAACGATGTAGGCATCAATGATGTCCAAACCAGAACTGCCAAGCGATTCCCCTACTGCAAGAAGCGCTGCTACCGTAACGGAAGTTGGATGGGAAACAGCAGGCGAGAACGTATCATCGTAGTCGAGGGCGTGACCCGCGATAGCGTTTAGCAGAGCAGCCTCGGAAATGCCAGCTCTGTCGGAAGCCAGGATTACGGTGGACTCTCCCTGCCCAAACAGAGGCAATGCCTCGCTAGCGCGGCGGAACACGTCAGTGCCTGTGCCTCCGATCATGCAGGCAACTGTGTCTTCGATGCCCAGTTTGGCGTTGGCAATCGTGCTTGTGGCATAGGTGCGGTCGCGCGTGGCTACCCAGCTGGAGATTGTCTCGTTGATATTCATATGTCTTATTTGCAATGCCTGAAAGGCGCCTGAAGATTTGCGGCGGTCGGGCTGATATCCGCTGAGCGTTCTTGCGTGAAGCAGGAGCTGGGTAGGGGTAGTGTACGAGCGTCGCCGCTCAGCTCGAAGTGGGATTTTCGAAAGGGTTTGTTTGCCAAACGCGAAACGTGTGACAATTGGCCGTGCGTCGCTGACGTAGAACGTCCAGAGGGTGTTCAAGAATGTGTTACACCGTAGCGCTTCCCTGTGCCTGTCGTGGCTATACAGGAGCCAACGGACAATGTACTGCAGAGGAAGGATGTCTCTAGCGCGCTACGACCGTCAATTGCTCAACTGGTTGCGTCGAGGGCAGGTGTCGGAATTGTGCCTCGTTCTGCGCTTGAGGGCCGAGCGCCGGTCCTTGGCAGTACTCAGCATGAAGAGCCGTGGGCAGTGCGTCATCTGCATATTTTCTTGTGCGAGGAATCGATGAGCAATCCGTTCGTCGCCCGATTGATTGACTCACTTGTGGGCAACTGACGGGCCTCCGGTGGCCTTCGCCACCAGGATTCCTTCAAGCGGGGTGAGGATCAGACGCGGCGTGTCAGCCCTTCAGCGGGCAGGCGCTCCGTGCCAGCGGCTCGAACGCCTTGTCCTTCGGAATCACTTTCCGGATCTTCATCAGGTCCCACTCACCCTTCGACTCTGCCGGTCCCTTCGCTTCGGCGAGGTACATGTCGTGGACCATCTGCCCGTTGGCGTGGATACGGCCGCCCTTGGCAAAGAAGTCATTGATCGGTGTCTCGCGCATTTTCGCCATGACCTTGTCGGAATCGGCGCTGCCGACGGCCTGCACGGCGTTGAGGTAGTGGGTGACAGCGGAGTACATGCCGGCCTGGACCATGGTTGGCATCGCTTTCGTCTGGGCGAAGTACTTCTTGCCGAAGGCCCGCGTCTCGTCGTTGTAATCCCAGTAGAAGGCCGTGGTGAACTGGAGTCCCTGCGACGCCTTCAGTCCCATACCCTTCAGGTCGCTGTCGAAAATCAGCAGGGGAGCGACGACCTGCTTTCCTGTTCCCAGGCCGAACTCTGCGGCCTGGCGCACCGCATTCTGGGTATCGCGCCCGGCATTGGCCAGCGCGATGACCTGGGCCTTGGACGATTGCGCCTGCAGCAGAAACGAAGCGAAATCCGATGCCGAGAGCGGGTGCCGGACCTTCCCGCTCACCTTTCCGCCGGATTGCTCGACAACCGCGACTGCATTGGCTTCTAGGGAATAGCCGAAGGCATAGTCAGCGGTCACGAAGAACCAGTCCTTCTTGCCTTCCTCGACGATGGCCCGCGCCGTGCCGTTGGCCAGCGCATAGGTGTCGTAGACGTAGTGCACACCATATGGCGAGCACTGCTTGCCCGTCAGTTCGGTGGTGGCGGACCCCGCGAAGATGGTGATCTTCTTCTTGCTGGCGCCGAGCTTCTGCAGCGCCAGCGCGGACGCCGAGTCGGTGGACTCGATGATCATCTCGACATTGTTACGGTCATACCACTCCCGCGCTCGGGTCGCGGATACATCGACCTTGTTCTGGTAGTCCGCGCTCAGGACCTCGATGGGCCTGCCGAGAACCCTGCCGCCGAAATCCTGGACCGCCATCCTGACTGCGGCGACCCCGCCCGGTCCGCCAATCCCTGAATACACGCCCGTCATATCTACGAGGGCGCCAATCCGGAAGGGCTCCTCCGCCAGCGCCGGATGGCAGAGCGCTGTCAGGCAAGCAAGCGCGCATGTGCGCAACACTGTAGTTTTCATTATTGATATCCCTAAAACATGAAAATCTATTCTTTGCTGGTACGTAATATCCCTACCGGATGGATCGGAGATGCGTGCCATGGGGCTAACGTTGATTTCATTGCAGTATTGCGCATCCCATCCAACGCGCGGGCCAAAGGGAGAACTGCCTTTGCAAACGCGCAGCCTCAAGTCAATCACCTCCAGGGAAAGGCGGCGATGACTTGTTGCGCTAATCGCGCTGCCTGCGGCGGTAACGTCACGCAGGAACCTTCCCGACATTAGCGTTGGCAGCAACATACGCGTCGTCGTGAAATAAAGAGAATGCCCCGCTTCCTCGATTTATACAATTAGGCGCACCACGCGTGTCATATCGCGTGAGCTTGCTTTAAGATTCTTGGTTTTATCGATTCGGTTCGTGACAGAGAAAACGTGGCCTCGGTATTCAAGTCGGCGCAGGGCCCCGCATTAAGATAGGCTTGCCAAAGGCAAGATCCGTTTCCGCGGCGACCGCGCCTTCATATCCCGGAGTTTCGTAGACGCGGGGGGGCAAGTCAAATGCCTATTTGGCCTAACTGACTTAACCTTGGACGAGCAGATTGCGAAATGCCGCGAATCGAGTACCGCAGGTCCGGCAGCCATGTCGAGCAACATGAGGAACGCTGCCGGCTCCTGTCTGGTTCACATCATGAGGTTCCCCTTGTTTTTCGCCTTCCAAGGGTAAGGGGGTAAAGCCGCCATGCCCCGTGGGTGTTCCCAGTCCCGGAGGTACTGGGCCGGGGACACATAGCCGAGGGTGGAGTGTCGGCGGCTCCGATTGTACAAGCCGTCAACACAACGCCCACATTACCGACTCAACGGAAGTTCTGTATCGCTGGCACCCTTGGTATGGTCGCAGGGTGTGGATCTTCAACACAGTCACGAAGAATGGGGTGATCGTTCTACGCTGTGCGCTGGACTCGCGCGAGTCGGCGCGCGTGCTGGAGGTGCCCCAGTGGATGTTCGATTCGATAGTTTGTTGTCACCTCACCTTTGCAGCGTCCCCCGTAGTCAACTGTGAAGCGCTCCGAGAGTTGAGACGCTTGCCGTCCAAGCCAGTATGGTACAAGCGCAGCACCATCCTTTGTCCCATACAGGAGGTGCTGATGCGACGCGTGACGAGCCCGCTACCGGGCAATCAACTCGACCTGTTCCATCCTTGTCCAAAGACGCCCCAGTGGACAACCCTGCCGCCGGAGGTACGACAGCAGACGATCCGCTTGCTCGCGCAACTGCTGCGGCAACACCGACGGGGGCTGCTCGCCACCGTGCACGGACGGGAGGCCGATGATGAGTGACAAGATCAGAGCGCAGCATCTGGCACGCAAAGCCGTGCTGTACGTCCGTCAGTCCTCGGCGTACCAGGTCAACCACAACCTGGAAAGCCAGAAACTGCAGTATGCGATGCAGGATCGGCTGCACCAGTTGGGCTGGCATGAGGTCGAGGTTATTGATGAGGATCTTGGTCGCTCTGCGGCCGGAACTCAGACGCGTACGGGATTCGAGCGCATGGTGGCAGAGGTTTGCCTTGGCCGCGTCGGCGCTGTTGCCGCGCGCGAGGTGCCGCGATTCGCACGCAACAGTCGCGAGTGGCAGCAACTGGTCGAAGTCTGCCGAGTCGTCGACACTGTGCTGGTCGATCAGGGAACTGTTTACGCCCCACGACAGAGCAATGATCGCTTGCTGCTCGGGCTGAAGGGCAGCCTCAACGAATACGAGTTGGACCTGCTGCGTCAGCGGTCGCTGGAAGCACGGCGGGAGAAGGCCAAGCGAGGCGAGCTCATCGTAGCAGCGCCGGTTGGCTACCGTAAGACCGAAGACCAGCGCCTGGAGAAGGATCCGGATTTGCGTGTGCAGGAGGCCATCCGGTCGGTGTTCCGCCAGTTCGGCGCGATCGGTTCGGTACGCCAGACACTGCTATGGTTCCGCGAGCACGGGCTGCAGCTTCCGGCGTGCACACCGCGCGGAGAAATCCACTGGAAGCGACCCAGCTACGGCACGGTCTACCAGATCCTGACCAATCCGATTTACGGCGGCGCATATGCCTATGGCAAGACGGAATGCACGATTCACTATGAAGACGGCGAACCACGTAAGCGTGATCGCCGCAAGCCGCGAGATCAATGGCTGTCGCTGATTCCCGAAGCCCATGATGGGTACGTTGCCTGGGACGAGTTCGAACGAATCCAGCGCGCGATCAGTGCCAACGTGCGGATGGCCGGACATGCTGGTGCGCCGAAGAGCGGGGAGGCTTTGTTGGCGGGGCTGCTGCGGTGCCGTCGCTGCGCGAGCAAGCTCACGCTAAACTACACGGGCCAGCAGCATGACGCCTTGCGCTACTCCTGTCATCGCGCCTGGCTGGACAAAGGGCAGCCCCGTTGTATCGCATTCGGTGGCACACGCATCGACGCGGCCATTGCACAGGCGGTCCTTCAGGTCGTTCAACCTGCAGCAATCGAGGCAGCTATCGTGGCTCGCGAAGAAGAGACGCGGAAACAAGATGAGGTGCTGGCAGCGCTGCAGCGAGATCTGCAGGCGGCCCGCTATGCCGCGCAGCGGGCGCAGAAGCAGTATGACGCTGCCGACCCCGAGAATCGACTGGTCGCCGACGAGTTGGAGCGGCGCTGGAATGATGCCCTGTTGAGGGTCAAGGAACTGCAATCGCGCATCGAGCAACAGGTAGGCGCATCCGGCCAGATCCCCTCAGCAATGCCAGAGGAGTTTGCCGACCTTGCTACGGCGCTGGAGTCCATATGGCCAGAGGCCGACGCCCGCCTGAGGAAGCGTATTGAGCGTACATACCTCGGTTCGGGTGCCACGACGGCGCCGCGGACAGAACGCCTCCCATACTTCCCCCGAAGCAATTGATGCCGTACGCTCACTTGCCCGGATCTGTCCCGATTTGCTGATTGCCAGCATACTCAATCGCAATGACCTTCGAACCGGACGCGGCAATTACTGGACACAGGAACGTGTCACTGCGCTGCCGTGAAGTGTAGTAAAGATGCTCCCTCGAGGTCTCGGAAAAAGACCACGAAAATCAACGGGATAGCGATTTTTGCGCGGGCGTCCGTACCAACATTGCGGGTCTCCCGCACTTTGTGTGACGGCTGGGTTGAGGGCTTGATTTCCGGCCGATCTGGCCTACGTTGATCGTTACCATGAGCCAAGTTCTCGGTGGGATCGATCGTATCCTCGCCCGTGTGGGTAAGCGCTTCGTCTCCAGCGACGTGCGAGGGAATACCATCACTGTCGAAGCCTGCAGTACGGTTCGCGCGGCAGCTTGTCCTGCCTGCCGTCATTGGAGTAACCGAATCCACGGCAGCTATGTGCGCAGGCTGGAAGAACGACCGATGCTCGAGCAGCAGGTCGTTCTCGCCGTGGAGGTGCGTCGCTTCAAGTGTGCGAATGCCGGCTGCCCCCGTCGTACGCTTGCCGAGAACATCCACGCCTTGGCCGGTCGGGATCAACGTCGAACGCGATCACAGGCTCGGGCGTTGCATGTGCTGGGCCATGGCCTCGGTGGTGAGGCGGCGGCCCGCCTTGCTAACGTCTTGGGCTTGCGCACCAGTGCCGACACGTGCTGTGGGGGTTGCGAAGAGCTCCTGGGCGAAAGCGCAAACCACGACCGCCGGTCGTCGGCATCGATGACTGGGCGATCGCGCGCGGTCACCGGTACGGAACGATCATCTCCGAGCTGGAGCGACGTGAGCCAATCGAAGTGTTCGCCGGCAGGGAATCAACTGCGTTGACCGCGTGGATGCGTGCGCGCCCATCGATCGAGATCGTCGCGAGGTACCGGGCGGGGGGCCTACTCCGAGGCGGTCGACATCGCGCTGCCGCCAGCCAGGCAATTCTCCGATCGAAAATAGCGATCTGCAATAGCTAGATGTTTTTTGGAATTATTTCACGTTCGTGAAATAATTCGATAGGGCCACTTTCTTCATGGCTCCGAATTCTTGAGTTTCCACATGCCACGACCTTTGCCAGATTCAACGTTGCCTTCCCGCGCCACGATCAAAATTTGCTCTCATCTCGGGGATAGAGTGCGCGCGACTCGCTCCGCCCAAGGACTACCAATCGATCAGGCCGCCCGAACGTGCGGGGTGTCCGTGGGAATGTTGTCGAAGCTAGAGAACGGGAAGGGCGTTCACCTGGACTATGTTCTCCGTGCTCTAGACGGCTTGGGTTTGACCATGCTAGTCGTGCCAAAGGATTACGTGCCTCTCCTCGAACAGGCGGCATCCCATGCGGCACGAGAGTCTAAGGTGTACGAAGAAGGACGGAGGAGGGATCGGGAATGGGATTGAATACCGTCCAGGCAGGGTCAATCTGCTTGCAAAGATGATCTCGGCAATCGCGAAAGAGGTTTTTACTGCGACGGTAGGCTCCGATGGCAACGGCGGCTTCCCTGGAATTCTGACAGAGGCGTCCACGCCAGCGCCTTCGTGTCTCGATTGCCTGTCCTGACGGGGCAGCGGTCACTAGGAGCAGAAGGGCGTATAGATCGCGGGTTCTGGAGGTGAGTTGCACGCATACCATGGAAGTGGCGTATGGCGCTCCGTATTACGCACCACGCCAGCCGCTGTTGGATCGGAGATTCCGATGTTCCAAGGGCAAAGCCCGCACGTCGCAGCGCTGCAGCAAGCTCAACGCGAATTCCCTCCGATATGGATGGTTTCGGACTGGCAGTCTCGGGTACCTGTACGAAGACGGGTTGACTCGACGGGACTTGGGACTTCGCATGATGAATGGGTGGTTGCCGGCATACGTCAACGATGCGGGTTGTGAGATGTTTTCCGACCCATCGGTGCGTGAACCGGGTCCCCCGGGTGCTTTAGTGGGTCGCGGTACCTTCCTGCAGATGCTTGAACGTGAAGCGCTCTCCTGCGTTTGGGTGATTGCCGGTGAAAAGAGTGTCTTTGGCGGACGAGGGAATGCGGCGCCACAATGCAATACGTGCGATGGCTTCTTGTGCCGCGACCCAGTCCCCGACCTTGATCCACAAGGGCGCCGCATGGGCATCGTGCTCGTTGCGGCAAGAACGGAAAGTGACAGTTGCGTGCGCGAGCGCTCGCCAAAACGGCGCGAACCATGCACTGCCGGCCGTGTCACCAAACACGCGGGCAGCAGCCGGCATGACCTCGCAGGTGACCTCACCATGCGCACGTCGTAGTGCATCGTGGTCGCCAAAACGCTCTGGCCTTTGATCCTCGAGGGCCAGAGTCAGCGTACTAAGGACGGGGAGAAGATCGTCGGAAGGACACTCGCTGAGCAATAGCTGCAACGCACCGCGCGCAGCAACCGCATCGCGGCGCTGCAGGGCGTCGGCACATCATTGCGTAGCATCACGTCGCGGCTGTGAGCAAAGATATCGAGTTGCATCGACTTCAAAATGTGACTGTTCAAGGCATGAGGAGGGATTCTAATCATCTGGCTGCTCAGGAGCAGGCGGGGAGTGGTCGCATCGGCTGCGACCAGGCGGAAAGCTCGCCGGCTCGGCCGCTGGGTGGATACGCGCTGGAGTAGCTAATGGGATGCCAGGGGAAGTGCTTACTCTGTCCATGCCGAATCCATTTCCCGCATCAAGCGCCCGGCGAGAATATAGTCGCCCAGCTTGGATGCCTTTGCCTCGAGGCTCTCCAGTTCAGCTGCAGGCAGCTCGGACAGATCAAACTGACAATAGAGGTTTCGCTGCCGGAAGGTTGTTTTTGGTCGCATCAGGCCGGCGACCAGTGCCGCCGGCGATTTGACCGCGATGTTCTCTTGCCCGCGATATTCCACGCGGATCCCCGCCTTCTGGCCGAGCCGACCCAGTTCAATCGCGTCCTGCCAGCCAGCCTCATAGTCCAGTTCCACCACGGTCACGCCTTCCGTCCCCAGGAGTCTTAGTGCCTCCCCTTTGTTGCCAGCTCGTGCTGTCGCCATTGACTTCTCCACTCACATTCTTGGCGGATTTGGGCAACACCCTGTGCTCCCACAGTATTGTAGTCGCCGGCGGAGCCTCGAGCCCGATAGCCCTTTCCGGCGATTGACATCCGCAGGGGCTGTGGAATATGGGGCAGACCAGGTGGCAAGGGGGAGGGAGCTGCGATGTTGCCCCTCTTTCAGAACACATTTCATTCAGCTTGTGGGCGTGAGCCATGGCAGTGGCATTGGGCATATCCCCCCGGTGTCGGTCATAGTCGGAGCCCTTGTAGGCTTCGCGTTCGGCAAATTCAGCTCGGGGCAGCCAAGCATCGGGGAAGGACTTGCTTGCCTCATTCTGCACATGGTGACTTGCTCTGAATTTACCCACTCAGCCGCTATCGCGCCTTTCCTGGCAGGGAAGAATAGGCAGAGAGGATTGTATTCACAGAAGCTATCTCTGTTCCGGCTAAGATCATCCGGGCGGGCGAGATTCACACAGGTAGTAAAAATATGGCGAAGTGCTGTAGGATAATCGAACTGTTATTTATAGACGGAGACTGAGATGGCTACCTACAAACAATTGCTAGCAGAAAAGGAAAAGCTGGAAACCCAGCTCGCCGAGGTTCGTCAAAGCGAGGTCGCCGGCGTCATTGAGAAAATCCAGGCTTTGATGGCGGAATACGAACTCACCGTCGATGACTTGGCGCCGAAACGACGCCGTGGACGCCCGGCGGCTAGTGACAAGCCTAAGGCTGCGGCGAAGGAGAAGACCTCGCTGCCGCCAAAGTACATGGACCCCAAGACTGGGGCCACTTGGACCGGCCGTGGTCGGGCACCGGCGTGGCTAGGGAAGAATCGCGACAAGTTTCTGATTCCAGAGGCGTGAGCCGTTGGTGGGAGGATGTGGCGGGTGGCGGAGATGTAAAATCGCCAGTGCCAGCGTTGCGCGCGACCCACCGCGATTCGTTAATATGTCATGCAGGTCAGCGCTGATGGCGAGCGAGAAGACCGTGCACGCAATCGACAGCGGCGTCGCCAAGCACGGTGCGCAAAGGCCGGCCCGAAACGGGTGACGACATTGCCTCGGAATACCAGACCCCCTCGGTCCCTGGACGACCGCCCCTAAAGTGGCCGAGGGCGCTGCGGCGCGTTAGCACTGGCGAATCTGGGGAGGCGACGACGTAACGGCATCCCACATGCGCTTTACGCGCCCGCGTAGGTGGAATCTGCATGGTTGATTCTTCTACACCTGTTCACTAGGACCGGGTGACAGCGGTGAGCCGGAAACAAGCGGGACGCCGCTGAGGTAGTATCCATTCGATGACTTGAATGGCGGGCGAAGGTAACATGGCTCGGCGCGGGTCGATGGTCGAGCTGCGCTACAACCGTTCGCTCACTTCATGGGCGGCCAGCAGCCGTGAAATCCCGGATAACCCCATTGCCTCGGCCATCTCGCGTGGGGTTTCGCAGTCGTCGATGCGCGTCCGGCTAGCTGCGTCCGCCCCAGCCGCCAGCAGCATCTCTACCGCAGGCAAATTGCGCACGCTCACGGCCATGTGCAGCGCGCTATAGTCGTTGTTGCCGCGCTGCGCAGGATTGGCGCCGAAGGCCAGCAGCAGCCTGAGCACCTCGATCACATCCGTTCGTGCGGGTGCGCCTGGCCGGGCGAGACTACATGAAAGCGCCGCAATCAGCGGCGGAAAACCCGCGTGATCCACCGGCCGGGGATCCGCCCCGATCTCGAGCAAGGTGCGGATAAGGGGCAGCGGGCTATGGTAGATCGCGTACTCCAGGCAAGGCCCAATCCCTGGCGGCATCGGTCCGTTGGGAATGCAGGCCGGGTTATCAACCGCCGCCCGCAGCGCATCAATGTCGCCGGAGCAGAAGGCCGCATGGATCTTCTCGAACTGCCGGTATCCCTCGCATTGCTTGATGTCTGGCTTCTTCATTTCGTGTCGCCTGATCTGGCCCTATTTTAGCTTCCGGGAGAGAGCGCCGGGGCGATGATCAACGCGGCGATTTCGCTTGGCTGCGCGATCATCCTTTGATCATCAAAATGCAATTAATCGCCAGGATTTCTACCCCAACCTTAATCCGGGCTTTGGCAGCAGGACCTGCCCGGGAGGGGCAGCGTGGCGTAAGCGGCGACCGGAAGGGGCCTCAGCACCAGTGCGATGCCCATGCGTCGCTAATGTGCTTGCGTGCCTTCGTGCCGCGCATCGCGCTCGCTGTGCAAGTAGGCTGGTGGACCGAAGCGCCCCCCATCTCACGTATCTCACGACCCGCCCTTGCTCATCCGTCCGCCGTCCCGGCAGAACTAAACCGCGCTGGCCGAGCGTCGGGAAAACGGATTCTTTCACGAACGTGAATATTCGTCGGAAGTGCCTGCGCCTGAGTCCAACGGAACCGCATACTGCTTCGTGTGGGCTTGTTTCACGATGCTGGGCTTCCCGCCGATCCGGTGCCGTTCGTGCGTGGCCGCATGCCCGGCATCGTCCTCCGGCAGGTAGGGCGAGTGGCCAAAGGCCAGCTCCAAGTGGGCGGCGATCGCCAAATGCTCGCCAGACACCGCGTTGCGCGACATCACTGATCTGCTCGCACGTGGCGTATTGCGGAAATCGGATGCAGGCGGGCGCAGCACCAGCTATGAGTTGAACGACCTATCCGAGTAGGCACGCGCATCTCGATCCAGTAGGCTTGCGGCGAGAACGGCCGTGGCCAGGCGCTCAATGCGCAATCAGGCTTGCCACGATGTCCCTGCGCTCATGCAGGACACGCAGCACGTCAAGCATGTCACCGTTCACCCGATAGAACACCAGGAAAGGGAAGCGGTTGTTGCAGATCGTTAATTCCGCGAGCGGCGCCCACATATCTGCGAGCAATCACACTGGCTTAACGCATTGATTCTGAATGAAAAACTGTCGGTGGAAGGCGATTGGTGCCGTTGCGCAGAGGCAACGGCCTTCCGGCGCAGGACCACAGATTCCGCGACTGTGGCTCTGCGGACCGGTAATTCGACTACTGTGGGTTGAAGGTTAGTGTTCTGCGTATCTCCATGACTGAGCCTACGGAGCGTGAACTTGCCATTGCGCGAGTCCTGCGTCCTCTTGGAAGGGGACCGCTCTCGCGCAAGCAAGCAGAGTACGCTGGCAAATTGCTCGGAATGCATCGGTCCACGGTCTATCGTCTGCGGCAACGGTTTCTAGCTGATCCAGTCGCGAGCGCGCTGAGCCCGTATGACCGCGGTCCGAGATCCGGAAAGGGGCGACTGCCGGCGCAAGTCGAGAACATCGTGAACGATGTACTAACCACATGGCTGCCGCAGCAGCGTTATCTGGCGCATCCGCTGTTTGAGCTGACCATTGAAATCCGCAAACGTTGTGCAGATGCCGGCATCACCGCACCAGCCAGGTCAACCATTTCACGGCGCTGGGCCGCTCATCGGAAGGAAGAGGCGCTTCTGCAGGCGGTGTTACCGGCGGCAGCAATTCCGCCTGGCAGTCTCGTGGCGCGTTACCCGATGGACATCGTTCAGGTCGATCACACGCTGGCCGATGTGATCTTGGTGGATGAGTTATATCGGCGTCCCATAGGTAGGCCATGGCTTAGCCTCGCTGTTGACGTTGCCACACGATGTGTCGTGGGAGTGTATGTGGGGATGGACCGCCCGAGTGCGGCCACAGTCGCTCTCCTGTTGACGCGCGTCGTGCTCGCCAAGGTGAGCTGGCTCGCCAGCCTCGAGGTCAGTGCCGAATGGCCGATGCACGGCATCCCGAAGGTTCTTCACCTCGACAATGCGGCCGAGTTCAAGAGCAGGGCGCTGCGTTCCGGGTGTAGCCAGTACGGGGTGGAGTTGATGTATCGTCCCGCCGGACGCCCATACTTTGGCGGACATATCGAGCGATTGAACCGGACCCTCATGGAGCGCGTCCACAGCTTGCCGGGGTCGACTGGATCCTCTCCAAAGGGCCGCAAGGCTAGGGCGCCTGAACGAGAGGCATCCCTGACTATCCGAGAGTTCGAGCGGTGGCTGGTCCTGGAGATTGCGCAGCGCTATCACCATAATGCGCACCGGGGGTTGCGCGGAGCCACTCCCTACTCCATGTGGGCCACTCTTGGCGGCGTGACGCCACCGAAGTTGCTTCCCGATACGGCGTCCGAGGCTTTGCGCTTCCTGATCCAGTTCCTGCCGATGACCTATCGAACGGTCCAGGCGGATGGCCTCACGCTATTCTACATTCGGTACTGGCACCCAATCTTTACTGCGTGGCGGGCAACCAAGCAGAAGGTCATTACACGGTTTCACCCGGAAGATCTCTCCAAAATTTTTGTCAGCGTTGATGGCAAACGGTACCTCGAGGCGACCTTTGCCGACTTGCGCCGTGAGCGCGTTTCGTTATGGGAGCAGCGCAGCGCATTACGGCATCTGCGCGCCCAGGGACAGAAATACGTCAGCGAGGCGATGCTGTTTGAGGCCATCGATGAACAGCGACGGATCGTTGCGCGCGCAAGAACGCAATCATTGGGCGCAAGCCGTCGAGGCACTGTCTTGAAGGATCCGGTGCCAAGGAACGCTCGGCAAGAGAGTTCTCAAGTTCGGCAAAGCGAAAGCGCATCGGTGAAACCTACTGAGGCATCCGTCGACTACAGCAAGCCAGCCATAGCGTACGATATCGAGCAATGGTGATCCGTAATGGGCGCGCTACTCACACATCTTCTGCCTGCTGCAAGACCATTGGCTCAGTGCGATGACAATGTCCGGATTCGAGGGCTGGCCCGTAACCGATGGATCGATTACCCGCGGGCCACGCAGGCGCTGGAGATTCTTGAACGACTCATCCAGACACCTGAGCGCGAGCGTATGCCATGCCTGTTACTGCACGGAGACTCCAATATCGGAAAGACGCAGATCATCTCCAAGTTTCGGCGTCATCATCCGCCCGAGTATGACGAGGAGAAGGGCGTTGAGATGTGCAAGATTGTCGCCATGCAGATGCCGCCGACGCCTGATCAGCAGCGATTCTATGCGTCACTGCTTTTCGAGCTGGGGGCGCCTTTCAATGCTACAGCCCGGCTTTCCGCGCTCGAGAAGCTGACCCGAGAGCTTCTTCGGAAGGTAGCGCCGCGGATGCTGATTGTTGATGAGGTCCATCACTTGCTGGCAGGAAGCTACCGGGAACAGCGGGCATCCTTGAATCTGCTGAAGTTTCTGGCGAATGATTTGAGAATCTCCATCGTCCTCGTTGGCACCCAAGACGCCGTGATTGCGTTGCAAACGGATCCGCAGATGGTGAGCCGGTTCACACGCTTCGAAATTCCCAGGTGGAACGAATCAGAGGCCTTCCGATGCCTCCTTGCTGCCTTTGAACGAATTCTGCCCCTTCGACGGCCGTCGAACCTGGCGCGATTCTGGCGGCGAGCGGCGGACTAATCGGGGAGGTATCGCGGGTGCTCAATGTCGCGACTGAACTCGCCATTCGCGACGGCAGAGAGGTGATCGAACTTGGCCACATCGAGAATGCAGCGCGAGGTCTCCTGTGCTGAGCCTGTGAGACCTTGGCCGGTGGCGCCACGTCCGTTTGACGACGAGGCCTTTGGCGGCTGGCTGGGGCGCTTGGCAGCCACGTATCGAATCAGCGTCCCCCAGCTATGGGCAAGTGGGCAGCTTGAGGCATTCCCCTACTTGCCCCGCTGTGGATGGCTGCTGTTTCCGCCGGTTGATGAGCTGGTGCTTGCCCGTCTCGCAGCTCTGACTCACGTTAACATCGACAGACTAGTGGCGATCCAAACACCAGCAGCGTGGGTGTCCGACCGGCGCGGCCTTTCATTCTGCTTCGAGTGCCTCGCTCTGAATCCCCTCGATGTCTTTTCGCCTCGCTGGAAATGTGAGTGGCTGAATCCGGCGGCAACTGTCTGTGAAATTCACGATCACCGCCTCCAGGCCATCTCATCGTTCAGATTACACCAGCTCAAAAATCTCAATGCAGTGATCCGTTGGGTAGGGAAACAGTACGCGCGGGGGGATCGCGAGTCGTTCCGAAGCCTCCTTGGCACGCCACGTTCGCAGTATTAGTGCGCACCATTCGCAGAATTAGCGATCTGCAACAGCAGCGCCTGTGAGTCGAAGCGAGCAGACGCCAGCAGGCGTAACTCCGACAGGACCGGCGCGCTCATCTCCTGGGCTTCGTCGATCAGCAGCACGCAGCGACGGCGGCTGGCCTCCAGATGGGCCAGCCAGCGTTCGCGCAGGGCCTTGAAGCCGCCCCAGCGGTTCTGCGGCTTGATCGGCACCGCAAAGATGTCGCTAAGCTCTCGGTAGAAGTCGGACAGGCTGCTCTGCGGATGGGTAATCGAGCCAACCATCAGATCGGGCAATGCTGCATCAGCGGAGCGTCCAGACCGATGAGGCCGTGGGCGGCGAAGAAGCGGAAGCGTGTTTTCACAAGGCGATCGCGGTGGCCCGCCACCAAAGCGCGAAGTCGCTGGAGCTCCGAGCGGCGCTGAGCCTGGCCCGCCTGTGGCAAGGAGAGGGCAAGACGGCGGCAGCCCGGCAGAGGCTCGCTGAGACCTATGGCTTCTTCACAGAAGGTTTCGACACCGCTGACTTACGACAGGCCAAAGCGCTGCTGGATGAGCTGCCGTGATCTCGAAAAGACAGGTGTTTAAGTTCATATGGTTTCCAAGGTATTACTCAAAAGATTGAACCGTCCCGGGTTTTAGCGTCTCGCCGTGATCGCCGGCCCCATGATTGGGTAACCTCGGCTGGGATTGCGCACATGAAACGACCTGTACATATCCGCGAAGTTGCAAAGCTTGTGGGAGTTTCGCAGAGCAGCGTCTCTCGCGCGCTCAATCCGGAAAGATATGCCAGCGAGGAGCTGAGAGCCCGAGTGGTCGCCGCGGTGGCCGAGCTGGGCTACGAGCCTAACTCGTTGGCGCAGAACCTACGCACACAGTCCAACCGCACCATTGGATGCATGGTGTCGGACATGGCCAACCCAATGTACGCGGAGATCGTTGGCGCCGCAGAGGCCCGATTCCAGGAGGCGGGTTATCTGACGGTAGTCGCCAATTCGCGTCTGGGCCAGCAGGAGGTGGATCTGCTCAATATGTTCCGCCGTCGTCGCATGGATGGTTTGCTGCTGACCCTGGACGACGATACAAGGGAAGGCCTGCATGAGGCGGTGCACGCGTGCAGCCGCACGCGCTCGGTCGCACGTTCGATCGTGCCCGGCATGGCATCGATCGCGTCCTTGACCGCCTGCCACATGTCGCGGCTCAGCTAGCGCGTGATGCGCGGCTTGGGCAGCCTGCGCGCCAGCGACAGTGGGTTGCCGGCCAAGTAGCCCGCGTCGACCAGCTAGGCGAACAATCCATTGAGGATCACCATGGTGCGTTGCGCGCTGACCGGGGAGCGCGAACCGGCAAACGGCCGCCACGCGCCAGCGTCTTGCGCGACGCATGATGAATTGGAGGGATAGTGTCCAGCCTATCGCGGGCACGATCCAGTCACATGCCCATCACGCGAATGGTCGGTCAGACGCAGCGATCGCGTCTACACGGTCGGCGTCGGACATACAGCGATCGGGGAGGCTTCATAGAAGCCCCCACTCTGCAGTTGTCGTTGGTGTGCGCTTGCGAGCACGAGGGCGGCAGAAAGGCCAATTAACTGGCAATTGGAGCGATTTGTCAGACCAAGCCAAGAGCCCGCAGCTTTGCGTCCGCCGCCGAGTAGGGCCGCTCGCAGATGATCTTGTCCGAGTTCGGGGCAAACTCGAACGTCGCTGCCATTCGCACGCGGAACTTCCGGCCGGTTGGTTCAAAGACTTTGCCGTTCGCCTTCAGCGGGCCGAGGTGCGTACCCGATAGCCAGAATTCAACGAGAACAGTTTCATCGTCCGCGGCGATGGCGATGATCTCATTGGAAAGGTCGGGGAAGGGGATGCGCGAGGAATCGAAGTAACCTCGGACCTGCTCCTCGCCGTCAAACACGACCCCTGTAGCATGCATTTCATACCGGGGGTGCTGGAACGTGTTGATCACGGCGTCCCACTCGTGGGTGCATTCCAGTGCCATGTGGTCGCGTACGGTCTGAATGCGCGCGGCGCTCAACGTATCGGTCATCCTTGTTCTCCGTCGGATATTTTTGGGGTAAGTGTGGGCGGCTCAAGTCGGGCCGCCGCGAGAAACTGTGCTGAGCTGCGTAGGTGTTGCCTGTCGCCTTGATCGCTTGACAGCATTGCCCTGCCTGACCTTTAACGGAGCAGCCGCCACCCGCCATCCACGGTGAACTCCCCGCCCGTGATATAGCCTGCTTCGTCCGATGCCAGGAATGCGATCAGATTTGCGACATCCTCCGCTCGTCCCTCGTCGCCGAGCGGAATCTGGCGTCCTTTCGGCCTGGGGTCTACGTCGCCCGCCGCCTGGCGCTGTTGGTATTGCGTGAAGATGCTCTCAAGCATCGGAGTCGACGTCTTCCCGGGATGCACTGAATTGCAGCGAATCTTGTTGCCATTTTCGGCGCCGGCCAGGGCAACCGTCTTGGTCAACTGTGTTACCGCCCCTTTACTGGCTCCGTACGCGACACTTTGCGTCGTCGGGTAGTAGGCGCCCACAGAAGCGAGGTTGATGATTGAACCTACGCCAGCTTTTTGCATCGCGGCCATGGCCTCGCGGCACCCCAGGAAGGTCCCGTCCAGGTTGACGGATAGCACGCGATGCCAGTCATCGAGCGTCGTTTTGGCCAAGGTGCCGTTGACGACGTCGCCAACGATGCCCGCCGCGTTGACGAGCACATCCAGCCTGCCATGCCGGCGCAGAATGGATTTGACGGTCTCCGCCCAGTTCGACTCGCTGGTCACATCGAGCGGCACGAACTCGCCGCTAATTTCCTGGGCGACCTTGGCGCCGCTGCTGTTGGGCAGGTCGGCAATAACGACTGTTGCCGACCGCTGGGCTAGCAGGCGGGCCGTGGCGGCGCCAATGCCGGACGCACCACCCGTGATCAGGGCTACTTTCTCCGTGAACTGCGCCATCTTCATGTCTCCGGTATGTCCTTCTGCAGTCTCTTTCCAGTTCGCGAGCCTCATTTTCGCCAAACAGAAGAAACGTTTCCACAACTGGGAAGCATTGTTGTTCTACCTAAAAATTGGAGCAATCATGGTAAACGCTACCCTTGATGTTTGGGTCGTGGATGATGTATTGTAAAAACGTTTCTGCAATGCAGGGCACACTTTCAAGACGACGAGGAGACATTGATGAGTTATCTGTTTGGTGCGGTTCGGCAGCTTGGTTACGTCGTGAGCGACATTGAGAAGGCAATGGCGCACTGGACGGAGAAGCTAGGTGTCGGGCCCTGGTTCTACAAGGAAGACGTCGGCACGAGCGAGTTTCGCTACTACGGCAAGAATTCGACGCCGCCCAAGCTCTCCATCGCGCTGGCCAACTCGGGGGATCTGCAGATTGAGCTGATTCAGCAACGAGATGACGCGCCATCGCTCTACCTGGACTCGTTAAAGCGAAGCGGTGAGGGCGCGCAGCACATCGCATACTGGACGGAAGACCGCTTCGACGAGATCGTTGGTCGCCTTCTGGAGGCCGGCTACGTAGAGGGGCATGGTGGCCGCATGGGGTCGCGAGGGCGTTTTGCGTACTTCGTCAACCCCGATTTGCCTAGCGGGATGTTCGAGATCTCGGAAATGACTGGCGGCAAGGCCGAGTATTTTGCCGAGGTGAGGCGTGCTGGCCTCGCCTGGGATGGAAACGGCGAGCACATCCGGCTGATCGGCGCCCCGCGATAGTTGCTAACTGAGGCTAGAGCGCTCTACGAGGGGCGCTCTAGCCTCAATATGGGACTGCCTCTGCCTCCACGAGTGCGCGTCATCCGGTGAGCTAGAATGCTCGGCATTCACATAAGACGTTACTCAGCCTGAACCCGCTGCTTCGCGGCGCACGTTAGGGCAAAAAGGAGAGAATCGATGTT
This sequence comes from Cupriavidus sp. GW823-FHT07A04, assembly GCF_058794615.1. Lineage (NCBI taxonomy): Bacteria > Pseudomonadati > Pseudomonadota > Betaproteobacteria > Burkholderiales > Burkholderiaceae > Cupriavidus > Cupriavidus sp. GW823-FHT07A04. The sequence goes on along the minus strand of NZ_JBXAHA010000021.1, from coordinate 152,997 downwards.
GCAGCCCCGTGCACTGCCTGAACCTGTGTGGCGCAAAGTGTCGCATCAGACTGTGTCGGATGGTTGGTCGAGCATGCGTATGGCCCCGGTCACTTTGGTTAGTCAGCTCACAACGACGCTCGCCAAATGAAGCCGCGTATCACAATCCGGGAGGTGGCAAAGGAAGCGGGCGTCTCCATTGGTACGGCTTCACGTGCGCTCAATCGTGCAGGGCGGGTGAGCGAATCCGCGATTGCCGCTGTCACCAAGGCAGCGAGCCGCCTGGGGTATGAGCCGGACGCCATTGCCCAGAGCATGCGGACGCGCTCGTCGGGAGCCATCGGCATCTTGGTCTCCGATCTATCGAACCCGCTTTACGCACGCATCATCATCTCCATTGAGGCGTCCCTGCAGGCCGCGGGCTACGCGCTGCTGATCGCGAGTACGCATAACGATGGCAAGCGCGAGAAGAACCTGATCGACCTCTTTCGCCGGCGACGGGTGGATGGGCTAATCCTTGCGCCTTGTGAGGCAGAGAATCCAAAGCTGCTGGAGCAGCTTTCGCAAGAAATGCCCGTCATCGCGCTGGATCGGGATCTTTCCGTGATTGGTAGCGGTGTGCATGTCGATCACTATGGCGGTGCCATGCAGGCGACCCGCTATCTGCTGAATCTGGGGCATACGCGGATCGCGTTGTTGACGCCTGGTAGTGCGCTTCGACCCGGCCGGGAACGGATTGCCGGATTCACGGATGCGTACAAGGAACGCGGGCTTACGCCCGTGGCCAAGCTCATCCGTTCGGAGAAGTCATCGATGGATTTCGCTTTCAGCGAAGCGCTATCGCTGTTGTCCGGTCCGGATGCCCCCAGCGCATTTCTCTGTCTCGGGACTCGGATCCTGTCCGGCGTTCTCCAAGCGCTGCGGCACACCGGCAGGGTTGTGCCGGATGATGTGAGCGTGGTCAGTATCGGCGATACCGATCTCTCGCAACTGTTTAGCCCATCGATCACGTCTTTGACTTGGGACCTCGACGTTGTTGGTACGGTCCTCTCCCAGATGATGCTCAAGCGTCTGGAGAAGGATGCGGAGGTCGAGCCGGAGACGATCGGCATCACAACCCAACTCGTTCTGAGAGAGTCATGCGGGCCCGCTGCCGCCAGCCGCAAGAAGACAACAGCATAGGCTTTCCCGATCCAGGTAGATCCTGAACAGAGCCGCTTCGAAGTGAAGCGGTTTTTTTGTCTCGCATATACTTGCGTAAACTGTAGAAACGTTTCTACAATGATCATGCCCACAACGTCGTAGCCTACGGGCGCGACGTCACACCAGAACTAATTCGACAGGAGACATGTATGAAAGCTGCGATTCGCAATGAGACCGGACTGGCCATGGCAGATCTCGAGATTCCTCGCCCCAAAGCCACCGAAGTCCTTGTGAAGGTCCGGGCGAGTTCCCTGAATCGCGCAGACCTGGCGCTTGTCGATGGCAAGTCGCACGGCTCCGCTGGCGGCCCTGGCACGGTATTGGGCCTTGAGTGGTCTGGTGACGTGGTAGAGGTAGGGGAAGAGGTCACCGCATACAAAGCCGGCGACAAGGTCATGTGCTCCGGCCTTGGCGGGTTTGCCGAGTATGCCGTCACGGATTGGCGGCGTGCCTTCCCGTTTCCGACGGCCGACATGGACTATGAAACTGCCGCCTGTCTCTCTGTCGCGCTACGCACGACGCACACGGCGATACGGCATACCGCGCAACTGGAGGCGGGCCAGACGGTCATGGTGCTGGGTGCATCGTCCGGCGTCGGGCTAATGAGTCTTCAGGTTGCCAGGCACTTCGGCGCGAGCCTGGTGATCGGCTCCTCGACCAAAGCGGATCGGCGTGATCGGCTTGCCGAGTTCGGTGCCCATGTCGCTCTCGATAGCAACGGTCCGGACTGGGTGAAAAAGGTACATGAGCTCACGGACGGCCGCGGCGTCGACCTTCTCGTCGATTTCCTGGCCGGGCCGCTGATCAATGACAGTATGCGCGCCGTGGCAATCGGAGGACGGATCGTCAATATTGGCCGGATGGCGGGGGAGAGCGGAATATTTGATTTCGATCTTCACTCGATGCGCCGGATTCAGTATCTTGGTATGACGTTCAGAACTCGCACGGTCGAAGACTTTGGGGTGATCGCAGAGCGCGTGCGCAAGGACTTCTGGCCCGCACTCGCGCGTGGGGAGTTGCGCCTTCCCATCGATGTGCGGTTGCCGCTCGATCGCGTGGCGCAGGCGTGCGAAATGATGCGCAAGAACACACACTTCGGGAAGATCGTTCTCACTCAGAATGCATGAGAGACCTTCGGGAGTGAGCCTGAGCTTCAGTTCCCCGCCAATAGCCTTCAAAGGAATGGCCTTCGAACGCAGGCCGACCGCAGAGCCGGATCTCCGCGCCTGACCGCCCTGGTGGCTTAGCGCACCAGGCATCAAATTTCCCACGGGTTTACCACCATTTGTTCGTAAGGGTTGTGGTCGCAAAATGTGTGGAAACGTTTTTCCATGTTCCATTTCTACGGCAGGCGCCACGCTCAAGAAAATGAGAAGAGTGGTGCACCGACCCACAAGTTGGAGACAAAAATGAAGAAGTTCAGCGCCCTCACATTGCTGACTGCGATCACCTTATCCGTTGCGGCGCAAGCACAGGGCGAAGTGGCGTATCCCAGCAAGCCTATCCGCCTGATTGTTCCCACAGCGCCAGGCGGCGGTGGCGATGTGTTTGCCCGAATCCTGGCGGACCAGATGGGCCGTCGCCTCAAGCAGCCGCTGGTGGTTGAAAACAATGCGGGCGCTGGCGGCACGATTGCGATCGGGCAACTGGCGCGCGCCACCCCGGATGGCTACACGATCGCCCTTGGCACGATGACCACGACCACGCTCGCGCCGGCCGTGTACCGAGCCTTGTCATACGACCCGATAAAGGATCTGACCACGATCGCTCGCGTCGGCACATCGCCAATCATCCTGGTTGCCACCAAGGACTTCCCGGCCAACAACCTGAAGGAACTTGTGGCGGTAGCGAAAAAGAGCCCGACACCCATCCAGTTCGGTACGTGGGGGCTTGGCTCCACGGGCCACTTTTGTGCTGAGGTCCTTTCCCAGAAGACGGGGGTCAAGCTCGACCATATTCCGTTCAAGGGGACCTCCCAGGTGGTTACCGCAATGCTCGGTGGCGTCGTGAAGGTGGGCTGGCTGGACATTGGCAGTGGCACTGCCGCCGTCAAGTCCGGAAAGATCAAGGCGCTGGCCATGTGCACCCGTCGCACTGCGAATTTCCCCAACGTCGCAACGTATAAGGAGCAGGGCGTCGATTTCGACCAATGGACCGGTTGGGCCATGTTTGCTCCAGCGGGCCTGCCCAAGCCGATCGTGGAAAAGCTTGCTGCAGCGGTTCAGGAAACGCTAAAGGATCCGGCTGTGACCAGCAAGATGGCCGAGCTCGGCATTACGCCCGACTTCGTATCAGGCAGCGAGCAAGCTGCGACTAACGCCCGCGATATCGAGGTCTGGAAGCGGGTCGCGCGCGAAGCAAACATCACGCTGGAGTAGGCAATCGCCAAATGCCGTGGCCAGGCCGACGTGTGAGTGGCCTCTGCCATGTACTTCACCAGCAAACGATCATTCCATAGGAGATTGAGATGGCACTACCGAAGGTTGTTACGCATCAGGACCGATTGCTTTCGGTCAATATCCATGAGTCGCAGGAGTTTCCGGGATCCGAATCGGGCTCCACCATCATCCCCTTGTTTCTCGATCGCGAGAACGGCGTATGGGTGCTGTATGGCAAGTTCGAGCCGGGCACGACGCTGCCGCCGCACTTCCACACCGGCACCGTGCACTTCTTTACGACCAAAGGGCAGTGGAACTATGTCGAGTACCCGGACGACCCCCAAACCGCAGGTAGCTACCTTTACGAGCCCGGTGGCTCAGTGCATACGTTCTCGGTACCGGCGGATGCGACGGAACCTGCCGAGGGCTTCATGGTGGTGTACGGTGCCAACGTGATCTTCGCCGATGGGGAGTACCAGAGTGTTCGGGATGCTGGCGCCATCGAAGAAGGCATTCTTGCTGCGGCTCGGAAGGCTGGCCTCCCTGTGCCCCGGTATATCCGGCCGAAGGGTGGCGCGGAATTCTCGCGGGACTGATTCTCAATAGTTTGAGAGGCGCGGTCCCGTGCGTGCCACAGGACTGCGCACTCAATCGACGTCGATGCACGCGGCGCAAGGCGTGGATCATCGATCTTCACCTATAAGAAATCAATGGAGACAAGTGTCATGAAGAAGTCCCTTTGCCGGGGGCTCTTGGCCATATGTGCGGCGTTCGCCGGCACTGCCATGGCCGAAAGCCCCAATGATTACCCTGCGCGTCCCGTCAAACTGATCGTGCCGTCGGCGGCGGGCGGCGGCGCGGATGCTTTCGGTCGACTGCTTGGCGAGCAACTCAGCAAGCGACTCAGGCAGTCGTTCGTGGTGGAGAACATCGCAGGCGCCGCAGGCACGATCGCGATCGCGCAGCTCGCTCACGCCAGGCCGGATGGCTACACGATTGCGCTGGGGACGATGACCACCACCACACTTGCGCCCGCGGTCTATCATCAGTTGCCCTACGACCCTATCAAGAGCCTTACCACTCTGGCGCGGGTAGGCACATCGCCGATCATTCTCGTGGCAACCAAGGATCTGCCGGCAAATAACCTCAAGGAGTTTATCGAGCTGGCCAGGAAGAGTCCCAAGCCCATTCAGTTCGGTACCTGGGGGGCGGGCTCGACCGGTCATTTCTGTGCGGAGGTGCTTGCGCAGAAGACCGGCATCAAGCTCGATCACATTCCGTTCAAGGGAGGCGCTGCCGTCATGACCGCTATGATGGGCGATGTCGTGAAGGTGGGGTGGCTCGACATCGGCTCTGGAACCACGGCAGTGAAGACCGGCAAGATCAAGGCACTTGCCATGTGCACCCGACGTACGTCGAATTTCCCGAATGTCGCAACGTACAAGGAGCAGGGGGTCGACTTCGATCAGTGGACTGGTTGGGCTATGTTCGCCCCCGCTGGCGTGCCGAAGGCGATTGTCGAAAAGATCTCGGTGGCGCTCAAGGATACGCTCCAGGACCCCACTGTCATGGCCAAAATGCTCGATTTGGGCATTACTCCGGACTATCTGCCAGGCGAAGAACAGGCGGCGGTCAACGCCCGCGAGATTGAAGTCTGGAAGCGCGTTGCCAAGGAGGCAAATATCACGCTCGATTGATCGAAACCGGCAGGCGCGCGATAGGGCGCAACGCCGGATCAACCATAAGCGGGCCGCACCTCTCTGGAGGTGCGGCTTTATATTTTGGTGCGCGTTTCAGGCAGTGCGTTGAGGTATACTTTTGGCATGAAGCGACCTGTCCAAATCCGCGATGTGGCGAAACTAGCCGGGGTATCGGCCAGCAGTGTGTCGCGCGCCCTGAATTCTGACCGCTACGCCAGCGACGAACTCCGCGCCCGCGTTGCGGAAGCCGTCGCAAAGCTCGGATACGAGCCGAATTCGGTCGCTCAAAGCCTGCGCAACCAGTCCAGTCGTACCATCGCATGCATGGTTTCCGACGTTACCAATCCAATGTACGCGGAGATCATCGGTGCAGCAGAGCTTCGATTCCAGGAAGCCGGATACCTGATGGTCGTCGCGAATTCGCGCAATGGTGCGAAGGAACTCGAACTCCTGAACATGTTCCGGCGTCGTCGCATGGACGGCCTGCTGCTGACCGTGGATGACGATACGCGTAAGGATGTGCTCGATGCCATGCGGGATGCGGATGCCCCAGTGGTGTTGCTGGATCGCGATAGTGCCCTGTCTTGTGATCGGGTTACGGTGGATCATCGCCAGGGCGCGCGTTCCGCGATTTCGTTTCTTCTCAGCCTTGGACACCGGCATATCTTGCTGGAAACGCCGTCGGCGCGTGTTCGGCCGGGTCGCGAGCGCATCGCAGGAGCACAAGAGGCCGTGCAGGCAGCAGGTCTGCCATTATCTGTGCTCACGGTCATTGAACATACCGACCCTTCCCAGACGCGCGTATTCAGCGACGTTCTGCATGAGCTGTCAAAGCCGTCGCGGCCGACTGCGATCGTTTCGCTCGGAACGGAAATGCTCGCGGGGGCCCTGGCGGCAGTGGAAGCGAGCCGCCTAAGCATTCCGGAGGACATCTCGGTGATCAGTATTGGCGACACCGTTCTGGCACAGTTTGCTGCGCCCGGCATCACTGCACTGCGCTGGGACCTGAAGCAGTTCGGCCGTACAGCGGCGGAACTGCTACTGGATCGCATCGAGGGCCGAAGCGGCGACAGCAGGACAGTGATGTTTCCGACCGAGCTCCTGCTACGGCGCTCGTGCATGCCGCCGCCGGGCGCTCAGCGCATGTAGGCGCCCCCATTCACATCGAGAGTGCTGCCGGTCACATAGGATGACAGGTCCGAAGCAAGGAACAGGCAGGCGCCTGCGATCTCACTTGCACTGCCGGCACGACCGAGCGGCCAGCTACCCGCCGCGGAATGCAGGACATCCTCCGGCGTATTGGTGCGAGAGAAGTCGGTCACGATCAACCCTGGGGTAATCGCATTTGCGCGAATGCCATCGGGACCCAGTTCCCGAGCGAGTGCGCGCGTGTAGCCGAGCACCCCAGCTTTCGCCGCGCAGTAGTGCGCGCCGCCGAATACCCCACCGCCTTGCTGCGCCGACATTGACGAAATGGCGATGATCGAACCGGCCTTCTGACTTCGCATGGCAGGAATCGCCGCCTGGGAGAGTTGCATGGTTCCCCTGAGCACGACGTCGGTAATCCGCAAGTAGTCCTGCAGGCTGATGTCGGCAGCGGAGATCTTCTGCGTGACTCCGGCGTTGTTGATCAGGACATCGATCCGCCCACCGGAAGCACTCCATTCCTGCACCTGGCCGATGGCAGCGAGGCAGGATTCCATGCTTGTGACGTCGCAACGAACGCCGAGGGCCACCGGCTCGCCTCGAGCGACATCGTGCGCGGCCTCCTTGACCTCATCTTCGTTGACATCCAGCAGTGCCACCCGCGCGCCATGTTCGATAAAGAGCCTGGCTGTTGCCCGTCCTATCCCCTGGATGCGGCCGGCGCCGGAAATCACAGCAGTCCTCCCGGCAAGCAGTTTGCCGGTCATGGTTGTGGTTTCAGTTCTGTTCATGCTGGTTCCTGTTGGACTTGTATTCAGAGGTGCCTGGCAGCGACGCTCATCGGGGAGGGGATTCGTTTGGATGGCCACAAAATGACCTGCATGACAACGCAAGCGAGCAGGAGGGCGCCAGACAAAATGATCAGGCTCCATCCGAATCCACCCGTTGCCTGCCGGATGGCCGCTACCAACAGCGGTCCAACCAGGCCGGAGCAGTTCGAGCAGGTGGTGATCAGCGCGATGGAAGCAGCGAGGCCCTCACGCGGCAGCACTTCCCCGACGCTCGCCCATACCAGCGTGAGTGCGCTTGCCAGTCCGGCGCCTGCAAAGACCAAGCCGACCATGGCGATCAACAGATGCTGTTGCATCAAGGCTGCCGTCGTCAGGCCTGCCGCGCCCACGAGCGCCGCAACCGTGAAGTGTCCGCGGCGCTCGCGTCGCTTGTCGGAGTGCGATGCCATCCAGAACGACGCCGTCGCGCCGGCAATGGCGGGCAGGGACGACACCAGTCCGATCTGTATCAACGACAGGCCCATGCTTTTCAGCAGCGTCGGTTGCCAGAAGGCAAGGGCATAAATGCCGAGGACCGTCAGGAAGCAGACCAGACCGAAGCCCCAGGCCCTCGGCTGGCGAAGTGCGGTGCCGAGGTGGCCGGCGTCCCGGCCTTCATTGCCGGACCGTGCCAATGCCTGCACATGTGATTTCTCCTCCGGCGTAAGCCAGCGCGCCTTGCCAGGATTGTCGTCGAACCGGAGCAGGGTGACTGCGGCGAGGGCGAATGCCGGGAGGCTTTCCAGCGCGAACAGCCACTGCCACCCGTCAAGACCGCCTCTACCGTGCAGCCAGGTCATGACGCCGGCAGCAATGGGCCCGGAAAGAATTGGCGCAAAGCCGGCGCCCATCAGGAAGATGGCGTTGGCGCGGCCCCTGCGTTCCAGCGGATACCAAAGCGTCAGGTAGTAGAGGGCGCCCGGTACCAGTCCAGCCTCGAACATCCCGAGGAAGAATCGCGCCACGTAGAACTGGGTGGGCGTTGTGACAAACGCTGTCGCTGCCGACGCAAAGCCCCACAGGATCATGATTCGAACCAGCGTGCGCCTCGCCCCTATGCGCGTCAGCAGCACGTTGCTGGGAATCTCGAACAGGACGTAACCGAGAAAAATAACGGTCGCGCCAAGCCCAAAAACGGTGTCCGCGAACTTGAGCGTTTCCTGCATCTGCAGTTGCGCATATCCGATGTTGGTGCGGTCCAGGTAGTTGATGAAGTACGCCAGGAATAGCAGAGGCAGCAGTCGCCAGGATATGCGCCGAAAGAGCGCGTCGTCTGCGGATGGCGTCGAAGCGCTCGCCACTTCCTTGGGGCCGGCGCCCGATGTTGAGTACATGAATTGTCTCCTCTTTTTTGGTACCAACCCACGTTGCAAGGGGCTTGTCCGTTCGAGTGTAATGCGTCTGGAATCGATTGCACATAGGGCTTACCATAGGTAAGCACCAGTCGATAGGTAATCGGCTCTCCAAAAGGATGCGTTGCCATAGACATGCGGTATATCTCGTATTTTTCACTGAAAACGGGTTCTGTACATCCAGCGCTGCGGAAACCAATTTGCCTTTCATGGGGTTATCCCTATGCGGAATCGATTCCAGAAACGAGCTACACTGGCCTCACTGCGAACGGCAGAGACGCGGTCAGAACCGCACCGGTTCGTGCCGAGGGCGAAACAACGAACATCGAGGAGACAAGGAATGAGTCAGAAATTCGGCGGGGTCCGCCAGATCGGGTACGTCGTGCGAGACATCAAGGCCGCCATGGCGCATTGGACCAACCTGGGTGTCGGGCCTTGGTTCTACATGGCGGACGTCGGGACCAGGGAGTTTCGTTACTTCGGCGAGAACTCTCGCATACCGAAACTCTCGATCGCATTGGCGAACTCGGGTGACGTACAGATCGAACTGATCCAGCAAAGGGATGATGCGCCGTCCCTGTATAACGATTCCCTGAAGCGAAACGGAGAGATCGCGCAGCACGTCGCCTATTGGACGGACGACCGGTACGACGAGATCGTCGCGACCCTGCTCGGACAGGGATATGTCGAGGGGCATGGCGGTCGCATGGGCGGCGCCGGGCGATTTGGGTACTTCGTGCACCCGGACTTTCCGAGTGGGATGTTCGAAATCTCGGAGATGATTGGTGGAAAGGCTCAGTATTTCGAGGCTGTCAGGCAAGCCGCGCTGACATGGGATGGATCCGATCCTGTGCGCATCGTCGAGATTCCGCCGGCGGCGGCGCAAGCCACTACGGGAGGCTGATCTCATGGATGCGCTTTCACTCAAGAACGAGCAACGGACGCTGGGCGCATGCCTTGCCATGCAAGCGGCAAAGCGCCCTGACAAGGAGTTTCTTGTCTTCGGTGACAGGGCCTATACCTACAGCGAATTCGATGCCTGGGTCACTCGCTTGGCCCGCGGACTGACTGAGCTTGGGCTGCGCAAGGGGGACAAGCTCGCGATCATGTTGCCCAACTGCCCTGAATTCATGGGCTTGTGGTTCGCGTGCGCGCGTCTGGGCCTGCTGGAGGTGACCGTCAACACGGCCTACCGCGGACCGCTCCTGCGGCACGTGATCGAGCACTCGGATTCCCGGATGGCCGTGGTCTCGAAAGAGTTTGTCGAACGATTCCAGGATGCGCACGTCGGATTCGGAAAGATCGAGACAGCGATCGTGTTGGGGGCCGATGGCGAATCGCTGCCGGATATGCCAATCCGGGGCGTTCACTTCGAGACGCTGGAATCGTCCAACGTGCCCCTGCCCGATGTAAAAGTGTCGAATCGAGACCCGCTGGCAATCATGTACTCGTCGGGGACGACCGGGCCGTCGAAGGGAATCCAGCTTTGTCATAACTACTTTTGGTGGCATGGCAGCAAGACTGCGGAGGGGCGGCATATTGGCGACGATGACCGCCTCTACACCTGCCTGCCGCTGTTTCACGCCAATGCTCAACTGGTGACGGCTACGCCGGCACTGATGGCTGGTGCCACGCTGATCGTGGACGATCGTTTCAGTGCGTCTAATTTCTGGGAACGGCTCAAGAGCTGTGGTGCGACGCAGATCAACTACATCGGCGGCATGCTCCCGATCCTGATGAAGCAAGCCGCCAGCCCCTCGGATCGCGACCACACTGTCAGGTTTGCCACGGGCGGCGGTGCGCCCAAGGACCTGTGGGAGGCCTTCGAGCAGCGATTTGGCCTGAAGCTCTACGAAGGGTATGGCCAGACCGAGAACTGTGTCGCGCTCGCAAGCCCCATCGACGCCCCGCGTGTCGGTTCCATTGGGCTGCCGATCTGCGGCTATGACGTCGATCTTGTCGACAGCAACGACGAGCCGGTTGGTGTGGATGCGATTGGCGAGCTCGTGTTCCGGCCCCAGGAGCCGTACATCATGATGGACGGGTACTACAAGAATCCCGAGGCGACGCTGGCGCAGAGCCAGAACCTGTGGTTCCACACCGGCGACCTGATGAAGCGGGACAGCGACGGCTACTTCTACTTCGTCGACCGCAAGAAGGATGCGATCCGCCGTCGCGGCGAGAACATCTCAGCCTTTGAGGTCGAGATGGTCGTCAACGCCCACCCGGCGGTCCTCGAGTCCGCGGCCATTGCCGTTCCATCCGAGGTTGGCGAAGACGAGGTCATGGTTTGCGTGGTGTGTAAGGAAGGCTCGGCACTATCCGCGCTCGAGCTGATCCAGCACTGCGAAAAGCTCATGCCGTATTTCTCGGTGCCGCGCTTTGTCGATTTTCGCAATGACTTTCCCAAGACGCCGACGCACCGCGTTGAAAAGTATCGACTGCGCGAAGAGGGGGTCACGCCCTCGACCTGGGACCGGGAAAGGGCGGGCTATGCGCTCCGGCGCTAGTCGGCGCGGGCAGGTTTTGACCGCGTCGATCACCGGGAGGGTTGTCCATGGCATCGACGGGCTCAAGGCAATCGGAACCTCATGTAACAAGGAAAACCATGCTTGCATTCTTATCTGATGGCAGCGGCGTCGTCGCAGGCGATGTGCCTCGCCCCTCGCCAGCCGACGGGCAAGTTCTCGTCAAGGTTCGCGCCAGTGCGTTGAATCGTATCGACCTGACGATGGCCAAGGGGAAACAACATGGCACAGCGGGTGGCCAAGGTGTGCCTCTGGGTGTCGAATGGGCCGGCGAGGTAGCTGCCGTCGGCAGCCAGGTCAAGGCCTGGCAAATAGGTGACCGGGTGATGGGCGCCGGTATCGGAGCGTTTGCGGAGTACACGTTGGCGCACCCGGCCATGATGTACGCCATTCCAGAAGGGATGCCCTTTGAAGCGGCTGCGGCATTGCCCGTGGCCATGCAGACCATGCACGACGCCATCTCGACGAATGGCGCCATGCAAGCCGGTCAGTCGGTCCTGATCCAGGGAGCGAGTTCCGGCATGGGACTGATGGGGATGCAGATTGCCAGGCTATTGGGCGCGGGCCTGGTGCTGGGTTCCTCGACTTCCGCGGAGCGCCGGCAGAAGCTGCGCGACTACGGTGCGAACCTGCCGGTCGACACCAGCAAGAGCGACTGGGTCCAGGCGGTGACCAACGCCACCGACGGTATAGGCGTCGACCTGCTGGTCGATCTGATCGCCGGGCCGTTCGTAAATGGTGGGATGTCCGCGACCCGCGTGGGCGGCCGCATCGTGAATGTCGGGCGGGTCGCTGGCGAGAGCGGCGAGTTCGACTTCGACCTGCATTCGATGCGCAGGATCACCTACGTCGGCGTGAGCTTCCGCACCCGCACGCCGGCCGAGGTGGCCGCCGTCGTGGCGCGTGCCAGGCACGACCTGGAGCCGGCATTGAAGCAGGGCAAGATCAGCATGCCGGTCGACAAAGTGTACCCGCTCGGCGACCTCGCCAGCGCGCTGGAGCACATGGCGCGGAACGGGCATTTCGGGAAAATTGTCGTCATCGCCGGCTAGCGCGGTGACAGGTACGAAAAAAACAGGAGACAACATGGAAAACGTATATGTCATCGGCGTAGGGATGACGCCGTTCGGCCGCCTGCTGGAACTGAACATCAAGCAGATGGCAGGCGCCGCCGTCGGCGCCGCGCTCAAGGACGCCGGCGTTGAAAAGGAAAGCCTGCAGGCGGCATTCTTCGGAAACTGCGTGCAGGGCCATATGGAAGGGCAGCATATGATCCGCGGCCCCGTGGCGCTGCGTCATATGGGTATCGGCGGAATTCCAGTCACCAGCGTCGAGAATGCTTGTGCCAGCGGCAGTACCGCACTGAACCTGGCATACAACTTCGTCAAGTCGGGCGAAGGGGATTTCGCGCTTGCCCTCGGCGCCGAGAAGATGTATTCGCAGGACCGGGGGCGCATGTTCTCCGCCTTCGACAGCGGCTGGGACATCGGCGAGATCGAGGCTGCGAAAACCTGGCTGCTCAAGCTCGGCCAGGGGGTCGAGGTCCCGCCTGGCAGCACGTCGCCGAAGCCATACAGCGTGTTCATGGACATCTATGCAGCCTCCGCGCGCGAGCACATGAAGCGCTACGGCACAACCCAGCGCCAGATCGCGGCCGTCGCGTCCAAGAACCACAAGCACTCGCAGTACAACCCGCTCTCCCAGTACCGGAACCCGTACTCCATCGAGGAGATCCTGGCGGCGCCCCCGATTGTCTATCCGCTGACTGCGCCGATGTGCTCGCCGGTTTCGGATGGTGCTGCCGCGGCCATTGTCTGCAGCGAGAGCGCCCTGCGAAGACTTGGGCTGAGCCGCTCCCGTGCCGTGCGAATCGCCGCGTCGGTCGTACGCACCGGGGCCGATCGTGATGTGCACGATGTCGAGAACGCCTGCACTGCGATCGCCGCCAGGCTGGCGTACGAGAAGGCCGGCATTGGCCCGTCAGACGTATCGGTGGCCGAAGTTCACGATGCTACGGCGATGGGCGAGATTGTCCAGACCGAAAACTTGGGACTCTGCGCATTCGGAGAGGGCGGGCCGCTAGCGGAACGCGGCGACACGACGCTCGGCGGAAGGATTCCTGTGAATCCCTCCGGCGGATTGGAGTCAAAAGGTCATCCAATTGGCGCGACAGGACTCGCACAGATATACGAACTGGTGCTCCAGCTTCGTGGCGAGGCGGAGGGGCGGCAGGTTGAAAATGCCGCAGTGGGCATCGCCGAGAATGGTGGCGGATTGATCGGGGTGGAAGAGGCGGTTGCTTGCGTGACAATCCTTTCTCGCTGAGTCCGAAGGGACCACCTGGTGCTCGTAGGCTCGGCCCGAGGACGTCGTCGATCATGAGGTGACGTGAAACAGCGGCCGGACCGCGATGATGACGCGCTCCGGCCTGGTCGTCAGCCCGCGCTCGCCGCCGACCGTGTTGTGTTTCACGGCATGGTGCGGATACAAGGCTCGAGTGACGCCAGGTATTGTGCGCTATGCCGTTCAGCCGCCTGGCGTGGCTCGGCTGTTTCCGCCCCGGCTGTGGGGCTCCGATGATGAATTCAAAGAGAGGTAGGTCCACGATATGCCTGATGCTTTGTTCCAGCGCCAGCTTGGTAAAACCGCTGTCAGTACGAAGGCCATGGCCCTAGGCTGCTATTCGATGAGCAACGCCTATGGCGAGCGATCGGATGCCGAATCGATCCAGGTAATCCAGCGCGCGGTAGATGGAGGCATCAACCTGATCGACACCGCCGACTTCTACGGATGGGGGCACAACGAGCAGTTGGTGGCATCGGCGCTGCAAGGGCGGCGCGACCGGGTCATCCTCTCGTCCAAGTTCGGCTACGTGCGGGCGGACGATGGCGGCCTGGGTGTGTGCGGGGATCCCGCCTACGTCCGGCAGGCGTGCGAGGCGTCGTTGCGCCGATTGAGCACCGACTGCATCGACCTGTACTTCCAGCATCGACTGGATCCGAACGTGCCGATCGAAGAGACGGTGGGGGCCATGGCGGAATTGGTGAAGGAAGGCAAGGTGCGCTATCTCGGACTTTGCGAGATCTCGGAGAGATCGTTACGCCGGGCCTGTGCGGTCCACCCGATCACCGCGGTGCAGGCCGAGTATTCGCTTTGGACCCGTGACGCGGAAGCCGGCATGCTCGACGCCTACGGGGAACTCGGCGTCACGCTGATGGCGTTCTCGCCGTTGGCCCGCGGCATGCTTACCGGCCTGCTACGGTGCCTGGATCAGCTTGGTGAAGGCGACGTGCGGCGCAGGTATCCCCGATTCTCACCGGAGAATTTTCCAAGGAATGTCGCGCTGGTTGACCGGCTGGGTGCGATCGCAGAGGAGCAGGGCTGCACCCTCTCGCAGCTTGCGTTGGCCTGGCTGTACAACAACAGCAGCAATGTCGTCGCGATCTGCGGCTGCGATACGTTGGCCTTCCTGGAGGAGAACCTCGGCGCGCTGAAGATTTCGCTGTCCGGCGAGACAATGACGCGTATTGGCGAGATGTTCGCGCCCGGCCAGGTTAGCGGCGACCGCTACGATGCCGCGCTGATGAAGCTGCTGGACAAGTAACGACCCGGGCCGTTGCGAGCGGCGAGAAGCACAGGTATCGCTTGCCCGACAGGGGCCTCGCAAGAGATGACCACCCCTTTCCCGAGGCTTCCTTGCTGCCCGCTAGTTTCTGACACTGCACAGCCTGCAGGGCTCGGACCGCGAGGAAGTGCTCGACAGGCACGAGCCGACCTGGCTTGGAGACCGCGCCAAGCGGCGGCCGACTAAGCGGCGCGGCGGCGGGGGGAGCGCGCAGGCGGAAGCCACCGCCGAGATCGCGCCGATTGGCTACGGCGTGCAAATCGGCCAGAATTTTTTGCCGGCGCTCGCCCGCGCAGCGCGAACGGGCAGGGCTGGGACGGGGAGGGCACCATTGCCCTCAGGCCAATTGCTGCGGAACCTCAAACGGCTTGTCAGGCGTGCGCGTGGTGATCGGGCTCGACAGACAGCCGCATTCCAACCGTCTTCAGCACGGCAAGCAAGGTCTTAAGGGTCGGATTGCCCTTTGGCGACAAGGCACGGTAGAGCAGGAGCGAACCAAGTTGACGAGGCTGGTTCGGTCGAAGCTCACGAGCGTGAGGCTGGCGCAGCGCGCGCGCATTGTGCTGCTGGCCGCCAACGGATTGCGGAACAAGGACATCGCCGAGCAGTTGGGAGTCGGACGCGTGCAGGTCTCGCGTTGGCGTGAGCGGTATGCGCAATCGGGGCTTGCCGGTATCGAACGCGACTTGCCGCGCGGTGCGCCGCCGGTGAAGGTGGGCACGGCGCGGCTGGTGGAGCTGACCACTCAGAGCAAGCCCGAAGCAGCCACGCACTGGAGCACGCGCAAGATGGCCGCCGAGTTGGGCGTGAGCGCCAGCACCGTCATGCGCCATTGGCACGCCCACGCGTTGAAGCCGCACATCGTGCGCGGCTTCAAGGTGTCGCGCGATCCGAAACACGTTGATGGCGACCGCCAAACTCAACGGCCTAGATCCTGAGGCTTATCTGCGCCACGTCATCTCTCGCATTGCCGACCATCCGGTCAATCGCATGAGCGATCTCCTGCCGTGGGCCGTCGCTAATCAGTTGCCCACCTACACCGCCTAGTCTCGCTCCCTTGCTCTCCTGACTCCCATCGCCGTCCCACGTCAAGGACGGCCTCGCTCGCGAACCCTAAGGGCTAACCCTAGTGGATTTGGCGCGCACACCCACTATCATTTTGTTATGCACAGTGACATAGGGTTATATCTAGCATAACACAATACAGAGACCTTCAGGAGATTGTGATGACCGAACCGGTTAAGACGGCGATGTACAACTGGAACACCTTGCCTCGGGAGGCCGTGCGAAAGGGTGTGGAACGCGTGGGATTTCGCGGCGAGAACGTGGTGATGGTGATGAACTGGGCTGAGCCGGGTATGCAGGTGCGGCCGCACAGCCATCCTTTCGAGCAGATCGCCATTTGCGTGCAAGGCCGCATGAACTATCACGTGGGCGATGACGTATTTGAGATGACCCCGGGCTCCATGCTCCGTGTGCCACCCCATACCCTTCATTACGCCGAGCCCCTCGGAGACGAGGTCGTCCTGAATCTCGACGTGTTTTCCCCGATTCGGGAGGACTATGCGCACCTGGTCGAATACCAGGCCGCCGAATTCGCGTCGCTGGACAACCTTCGCCTGGCCGAAAAGGTAGAAGCCAAATGACTGCGAATTCAGATTTCAAGCAGCGCGTGCGGGAGCGTCAGACATTGCTTGGAACGTTCATCAAGACATCCGCCTTTCAGACGCTCGAAGTCCTGGGTGAAAGCGGACTGGACTTTACGGTTATCGATGCGGAACACGCGCCATTTGACCGTGGCCATCTCGATGCCATGGCCCTGGCAGCCACGTCGGCACAAATACCGACGCTGGTGCGCATCGCCGACGCGACCGAACGTTCGATCCTTCAGGTTCTCGACGTCGGCTATGCCGGCGTGCTGGTCCCCCACGCAACCAATGCCGCCGATGTCATGCACGTGGTGCGCGCGTCGCACTACAAGGACGGTACGCGCGGATTCTCGAATTCCCCGCGTGCTGGTGGGTACGGCAGGGTAGGCATGGCTGCCCACATCGCGGCGGCCGACGATGCGTCGGTGGTGCTCTGCCAGATTGAAGACAGCCTTGCGATCGACAACATCGAAGAGATAGCGGCCATCGGAGACGTGGATTGTCTCTTCGTCGGCCGTGGCGATCTCGCGGTGTCGTTCGGCAAGACCAGCGTGACGGATGATCAGGTTGTCGCAGCGGTACGCAAAGTCGCGGACGCGTGCGAAAGACACGGAAAAGCCTCGGGCATCTTCATTTCGTCGCTGTCGGAACTGCGCGCGTTCAGGGAGATGGGCTTCACTCTGTTCATCCTGGGCTCCGATCAAGGCCTGCTAAGGGGAGCCGCCTCCTCGATGGCCGCCCAGTTCAGGGCTGAAGCCGATCGCTAACCTCAACATCGCTACTCAAGAACAGGACGCACAAAATGGAAACCGCATACGAAACTCACTCTTGGCGCACCGAAGACCCAGCCGTCGTTGACCGCCTGATGACCGGCGCAATCGATCTGCATTGTCACAGTGGCCCTTCCGTGATGCCGCGCTACTTCGATCACTGCGAGGCTATGGAAGAAGCCTCGGAGGCCGGCGTCCGTGCGCTCCTGATCAAGGATCACTACTATTCGGCCACACCGGTGACTAGCCTGCTGAACAAGCACTTCAGCCATTTCGGCGTGAAGTTGCTGTCCGGCGTTCCGCTCAACAATCAAAGCGGTGGGCTGAATATCTATGCCGTCGAACATGGCATTGCATTAGGCGCCCGGCTGGTGTGGATGCCGACATTTTCCTCCGCGAATCACATCGCCCATCACAAGAAAGAGGGCGATGACTTTCAGTTTCCCCGGGCGAAAAAGAAGATGCTTCAACCGCAGCCG
The DNA here is from genome assembly GCF_058794615.1 of Cupriavidus sp. GW823-FHT07A04. Taxonomy (NCBI): domain Bacteria; kingdom Pseudomonadati; phylum Pseudomonadota; class Betaproteobacteria; order Burkholderiales; family Burkholderiaceae; genus Cupriavidus; species Cupriavidus sp. GW823-FHT07A04. The sequence continues at coordinate 135,358 of NZ_JBXAHA010000021.1, read as the reverse complement.
TTGACCGTGGTGGACGAGAAGGGCGCTTTGCTGCCGGAGGTGCTTCCGATCCTGGATATGGTTGCCGAGCACGACGTAGTGCTGTCGTCGGGGCACCTGCATATCAGTGAAATCTGGCCTTTGTTCGAGGAGGCGAAGCGGCGCGGCGTCAAGCGTCTGCTCTGTAACCATCCTACCTATGTCATCGACGCGAGCCTGGAGGACATTGCCACGCTGGCGAGGATGGGCGTCTACGTCGAGCATTCCATGTGCATGTTTGCTGAAGACTCGAAGTTTCGTTTCTACGAACCGAAGATGTTGAAAGCCATGATCGAGGCCGGCACCGTGGACAGGACGATCCTGGGCTCGGATCTCGGCCAGGTTGGCAACCCGAGGCTCGTGGACGGTTTCCGTAGCGTGATCGAGATCTGCCTGGACCTGGGCTACAGCGAGAGCGCTGTGCGCAAGATGGTTTCGTCCAATGCCGCCGCCCTTGTCGGCCTTGATGAGATCGACGTATGAACGCCCTGATCGTGCTTGCACATCCGGAACCGACGTCCTTTAGTGCGGCGCTTAAGGACGTAGCCGCGGCGGCCCTGCGAGAGGAGGGCTATACGGTGACGGTCTCGGACCTGTACGCGGAAGAGTTCAATCCTGTCGCCGGTCGCCATGATTTTGAGTCGGTCTGCGATGCCGATCGTTTTCACTATCAACAGGAGCAACTTCACGCCGCGCAGGATGGAGCTTTTGCAGCCGATATCGCACGGGAGCAACGGCGCGTCGCCGAGGCGGACTTGTTCGTGTTTGTTTATCCGCTATGGTGGGGCGGCATGCCGGCCATCCTGAAGGGCTGGTTCGAGCGTGTGCTTGCCTACGGGTTCGCTTACACGGATGGGCAGCGATTTGACCGTGGCTTCTTCAAGGGATGCCATGGCATCGAGGCCATCAGCACCGGCGGCACGCGCGAGCGGTTCTCGGCAGAGGGCGTGTATGGCGCTATAGATACGTTGTTGTATCCCCATCGTCGGTGCATGCTGGAGTACGTCGGCTTGGCCACCGCGCCCACTTTTGTCGCCTATGCTGCTCCTCGGGTAGGCGATGATGCGCGCCGGCAGTACCTGGAGGACTGGGCCGGACAGGTCAAAGCGGTCGCTGGTCTTGCACGCCAGTCGGCGTCGTCTGCAGATCGCGCCGCTCGCGCCCCGGCTAGAATTCCGGATGGAAAAGCTTGGGCTCAAGCCAACTGAGACACAAAGACTTGCCCGATCGCGCCCAAGAGCGGCGGCCAAGCCAGATGAAAGTGACGAATGAAAGACATTCAAGCCAGCGCCGGCGGCGTGCAAGCCGTACTGTTCGCGCTACAGATTCTCGAATACCTCGCCGGAAACAAGGAGGCCGTTCGCATCACCGATCTGGCGAAGCACTTCGATACCAATAAGAACCGCATATTCCGTCATTTGCGGACGCTGGTTCAACTGGGGTACATCGTGCAGGAGGGGGAATCCGAGCGCTACCGTGTTGGCACGCGCCTGATCGCCCTTGGTCACGCCGTCAGCGAGAACTTCGACCTGACTCGCATGGCATCCGGCCCAATGAAGGTGCTGCGGGACAAGCTGAGCCATTCCGTGGTCCTCTCGCTCGCGGGACCGGACGGGGCGCATGTGATCTCCGTTCTGCCGGGCACTGCGCCGGTCGAGATCATCGTGAAGCCGGGGTCCGTGCTCGGCTTTCACTCGTCGGCCCAGGGGAAGGTGACGTTGGCGTATGCGTCGGCCCCGGTGCAGGAACGCGTCCTGTCGTCCAAGCTCGAGGCGCATACCACCCAAACGATTATCGATGCAGCAACGCTCCAGGCCGAGCTCGTAGTCATCCGTTCTCGTGGCTGGGCCGTCGCTCCCAACGAGGCTGCCCTGGGGCTGAATACCCTTGCGGCACCGATCTTCGATGCCTCGGGGATGATGATCGGGGCGATTGCCATCGTGGACCTCGTCCAGTCCATCGGGGCGGAACCCTCGGAGGCTCAGTTGGCGGCGGTCCTGGATGCCGCAAGAACAACGTCCGAGAGTATTGGCTACAAGGGGGCGCACGTTGCGAAGGCCGCCTGAGCCCTCCCTGGCCTGAGCCATAGGCTCGTTGCATAGCGTCCAGCGCCGCTAAATCTCTCATTCAGTCATTACCCATGTCACTGCTAGCGGCAGTGGCACGGGCCCGCTTACGCCAAGAGACCGAGCACCATGAAGAAAGTCATCATTACCTGTGCAGTGACCGGCGCGATTCATACGCCGTCCATGTCGCCGTACTTGCCCGTCACGCCGCAAGAGATTGCCGACGCGGCGATTGGTGCTGCCGAGGCTGGCGCGGCAATTGTCCATTTACATGCACGCGATCCTGTCAACGGTCGTCCCACCCAGTCGCCGGACGTCTATGCCCGATTCCTTCCGCAGATCAGAGCGCAATCCGACGTTGTGGTCAATCTGACCACGGGAGGATCGCCCGTCATGAGCCTGACCGACCGCCTGGAGCCAGCCTTGTGCTTCGCGCCCGAACTTGCTTCACTCAATATGGGCTCGATGAACTTCGGGATTTTTGAAATGCTGGGCAGGGTCAAGGAATTCCGGCACGACTGGGAGCAGCCCTACCTGGCGAACAGCGACGATCTGATCTTCAAGAACACCTTCCGAGATATTGCCTATGTCCTGGAGTCATGTGCAGCGCATGGCACGCGCTTCGAGATTGAATGCTATGACGTCGGCCACCTCTACACCGCCGCGCACTTTCTCGACCGCGGCCTGCTTTCTGGCCCGATCTTCATCCAGACGGTATTCGGTATCCGAGGAGGGATCGGTGCGCACCCGGATGACGTCATGCACATGAAGCGGACGGCGGACCGGCTTTTTGGTTCGGACTATGTCTGGTCAGTGCTCGGTGCGGGCCGCAGCCAGATGCCGCTGGCGTCGATGTCCGCCTCTATGGGCGGCAACGTGCGCGTCGGCCTGGAAGACTCCTTGTGGGACGGGCCCGGCACGCTGGCGACCAGCAACGCCGTCCAGGTCACGCGGATCCGCCGACTGCTGGAGTCGTTGTCACTTGACATCGCAACGCCTGACGAGGCCCGGCAATTGCTGCATCTGAAGGGTGCGAACGCCGTCGCGTTCTAGCGTCGTGCTGGTGCAGGAACCGAATCCCAGATAACAAGCGCTATTAAACATTACCGCCGGACCGGAACGGTCCCGAGGAGACACCATGAAATTCTTGACCCGATCGTCATTCGCCAATGACTCGGAGTACGTCACCTACAACAAGGTATCCCGCAGGCTGCTGCCATATCTTCTGCTGCTGTACATCATCTCGTTCCTCGATCGGGTCAACGTCGGCTTCGCCAAGCTGCAGATGTCATCGGAAATCGGCCTGAGTGACGCAGCATTCGGACTGGGAGCTGGGATATTTTTTGTTGGCTACGCACTGTTCGAGATTCCCAGCAACCTTATGCTGCAACGCTTCGGCGCAAAGTTTTGGATCGCTCGAATCCTCGTCGTGTGGGGCATAATTTCCACGGCAATGTGCCTGGTCGAGTCGCCCACTTCGTTCCTCGTGCTGCGATTCCTGCTCGGCATCGCCGAGGCGGGATTCTATCCCGGGGTGATCCTCTACCTCACATACTGGTATCCGCTTCGCCTCCGCTCCCAGGTCTGCAGCATCTTCTTTCTCGGCGTGCCGTTGTCCGGGTTGATCGGCGGGCCGCTGTCCGGCTGGATCATGCATTCCATGGATGGCGTCTGGGGACACTCGGGTTGGCAGTGGATGTTTGTACTTGAAGGTGGCCCAGCCATTGTCGCCGGCATCTTTACCTACTTCTATCTCGACAACGGACCTCGTGCCGCGAAGTGGCTGTCAGCAGAAGAGCGCGAGCTAGTTGCATCGACGCTAGACAAGGAAGCGGCTATGCAGCTCAGTGCCGGGCACGGCCATAAGTTCATGGACGCCATTCGCAACGTGAACGTGTGGCAGTTGGCCGCGGCCAACTTCACGCTGCTGTCCAGCATCTACGGTGTGTCGTTCTGGATGCCACAGATCGTCAAGGACCTCGGCGTCACCAGCATGCTGTCCAACGGCTTGCTGACGGCCGTGCCTTTTGGCATAGCCGCCATCGGCATGGTGCTCGTTGGTCAGCACTCCGACAAGACGGGTGAGCGCCGCTGGCACATGATCTGGTGCACGCTCGTCGCAGCGGCTGGTATGGTGATCAGCGGTGCGAATGCCGCAAGCCCGGTACTGTCCCTGATCGGCCTGTCAATGGCGGCGACAGGCGCGCTGGCGGGCATTGCCGTGATGTGGGCACTTCCCGGCGCCATTCTTACCGGGGCGGCTGCCGCGGCGGGCATTGCACTGATGGCCACGATTGGGAACCTCGGTGGCTATCTCGCACCCTACATGATGGGCCTTGTGAAGCAGCGGACCGCGCACCTCGAGTACGGCCTGTACACCATGGCGGTATCCCTGCTGGTGGGGGCCATCATCATCTACTTCCTGCCCAAGACTGCCACCGCCAACGAAGGCATCCCTTCCGCCCGGAAGTCCGTCGCCTAGGCCTTGACGGAATCAGGGCAAGGCAAAGTCCTCGCCCTGCGGGCCAACACCAAATTCCCGCCCACTGTCTGCTATCCCCGTCCTGAAACGGGGAGACGGCCCGCGCTCGCACACTCGCCGCGCCACGACGCAGCGAGGAAGTCAAAAAATCATATCGAGGACCGAGGAGGAAACTCAATGAATATCAAGAAACTTGCCGCAGCGATACTGGCAGCACTTCCGCTGGGCGCCCTGGCGCAATCGGTGACGCTCTATGGGGTTGTTGATACCGGCGTGGAATATGTTTCCAATATCGGGGCCGCAAAAGACAGCGTGTTTCGCATACCCAATCTAACCGGCACGGTGCCGTCCCGTTGGGGCCTGCGCGGTGCCGAGGACCTGGGCAATGGCATGAAAGCATTCTTTTGGCTCGAGTCTGGATTCGCGCCCGATAGCGGGGTGAATAACCAGGGCGGCCGGTTGTTCGGACGCCAGGCATCGGTCGGACTCTCGGGGAAATGGGGGCAAATTGGACTGGGGCGCCAATACACCATGCTCTTTTGGGGGATGGCCGAGCCCGACATGCTTGGACCTAACGTATATGGTTCCGGCTCGCTCGATCCCTACCTTGCCAATGCGCGGACAGATAACTCTGTTTCCTACAAGGGAACGTTTGGCGGCCTGACGCTCGGCGCGACATACAGCTTCGGGCGTGACACCGTCAACGCTGGTCCCAGCCCGGCCGGATCGAACTGCGCCGGGGAGAACCCCGCAGACCAGCGCGCGTGCAGGGAGTGGTCCGCGCTGCTGATGTATGGCACCCCTACCTGGCAGATTGCAGCCGCCTACGACTCGTTGCGCGGCGGCCCCGGCGCGTTTGGGGGTCTCACCAATAGTGGACTGACGGACGACCGGCTATTGGTGAACGGCTACTTCATGGTAGAGAAGGCTAAGATCGGGCTTGGCTGGCTGCGCCGTGACAACCGGGGAAGTCCTACGCCGCGTAGCGACATGTACTTCGCGGGTGTCTCATATCCTGTAACAGCGGCGTTCAGCGTGGATGCTGAAGTATTCAACCTGCGCTTCCACAATAGCGCGAACAAGGCCTGGCTGTACGCGGCACGCGGCACTTACGCATTCACCAAGCGTACTTCCCTGTATGCGACCGCTGGCTATATCAACAACGGTGGAACTCTGGCGCAATCTGTCAGTGCGGGCCAGGTTGGCTCCAACCCCGCACCCGGTGGCAATCAGCTCGGGACGATGCTGGGCATCAAACACATCTTCTAGAGGCGGGTTATGGGGCGCCATGTGGGACCTGCCGCATGGTGCCCGACCTCAATTGATGGGGATGCTGATGCGAGTGCTTTGGAGCTTCCGGCTGGTTTGCACCCATCCGTTTTTTCCGCCGCGCCGATGTCTCACTGCTTAGACCAAGAGGAGACGGAGATTCGCCCCGTGGCGAAGCGAGCTCGCGGTGCGGTCGGTTCTCGTTATAGATCCAATACGAGCATGCCAGACTTGGCGCGAGAGCAGCAGGGGGTGAACTGGTCATGCCGCGCTTGCTCTTCGCGGGTCAGATAGCTGTCTTTGTGGTCGACCACTCCGCTGAGAACGCGTGTCACGCAGGTGCCACAGATCCCCTGCTCGCAGGACACGGGGATCGCCACGCCATTGGCAGCCAAGGCTTCGAGCGCGGATTGATTCGCTCCTACCGTCAGGATTCGTCCGGAGCTGGCCAACTTGATTTCGAAGCTTGCTGCATCCCCTGAGTTCTGCGCTGGGGCGAAATACTCATAGTGGATATTGTCGGAACTCCAGCCGTTCTTCCTGGCAATATCGATGACATATTCGAGAAAACCGGTCGGTCCGCACACGTATAGGTGCGTATCATTGTCCGCGTCGCTAAGCAGCGACGGGATATCGGCTTTCTGACTCTCGGGGCCGTCATCAAAGTGGAAGGACACCCGGTCAGAGAACCTGGAGGTCCGGATGCGCTGGCGGAAGGCAGTGCGCTCTTTCGAGCGTGCGCAGTAGTGCAGCTCGAAGCTCTCGGAGAGCGTGGTCAACTGCTCGGCCATAGAGAGAATCGGCGTAATGCCAATACCGCCGGCAAGCAGGAGGTTACGCATCGTGACCTGTGCCAGGGGAAAATGGTTCCTTGGCTCACTGATTTGAAGGAAATCTCCTTCGTGGATGTCATCAAGCATGGCTTGAGAGCCGCCACGCGTCTGCGGATCGCGTAGTACGCCGATCAAGTAGCGATGCGATTCGCACGGGTCATTGGCTAGGGAGTACTGGCGGGTCAGCCCTTTGCGGATATGCACATCGATATGCGAGCCCGCCGAGAAGGCGGGGAGGGGGCGACCGCCTACATCAATTAGCTCGAAGGAGAAGATGTCCAGCGCCTCTGGGGATTTGCGGTTGACTTTAACGGTAAGCATGGCAGTGCTCTCGACTGGGGTGGAAAGCCAGCAGGAATGGACCGGAGAAAGCGCGCCCGCCCCGGATCGAAAGACCCGGGGAAAGACGGTAAGGTAATTGCGGCGGGAAGGTAAGCGCCGCGCTTATGCAGGATCGATCATTTGAGGCGGGGTGTCCGCCTCAAGCATCCGGTCGACGATGCGGCGCATGTGGATGCGCGCGCGATCCGAAACGATGTCGACCAGCGGGTCGTCACCTCGCTCGCTCAACCGCAACTGTTGCTCCTCGACCACCACTTTATCCTCCATGAAGGCCTTGGCGATCTCCTGATACAGCAGTTCCGTCGCCTTGGGATCGTCCTGGTTATAGCCGTTTGCGGTCGACCAGAAATAAAGGCAGGTTGTTTCTGTCTCGGGTGTCAGGCCATGAAACAGGCGCAGCGAGAAGCCAGATTGTTCCCTGTTCTCCATGGCTCCCTTGCCTACATCGATGGCGCCACTCCATTGAAGAATATTCGTTGGGGCGATGTACTCGAACTCTTGCCAGCGGTCGACGTTACCCGCGAAAGAGACAGCCTTTGCATAGCTGGGCGGCGGCACGGAGTCGGGCATCCATCGCACAAAGCGAAGCCCATGTTCAGATGGCGTCGTTTCCATCTTTGCATTTACATGGGTCATCGGATTGCCGCCGATGGTGCTGCCGTGGATATATCCGAGGTGCGTCAAGTCCATTAGGTTGTCGACCAGCAGCATGTAGTTGGACTTGACGTGGTAGAGCCCATGCTTGTGCGGCCACTTTTCGTAGTCGTTATGATACGGGTAGTCGATGATCTTCGAGACATCGGCCTTGCTCTCGTCACCCATCCAGATCCACAGAAACTCATCTTTCTCCACTAGTGGGAAGCTGGGGACGCGCGCCCTCTGGGGGATCTTGTCCTGGCCTGGAATATGGACGCACTGTCCGGAGCAATCGAAGGTCATGCCATGGTAGCCGCACTCCAAACCAGCTTCGGTAACCTGTCCCAGGGAGAGTGGGGTGCCGCGGTGACAGCAGCGGTCAAGCAATGCAGCCGGTCTTCCCTGCTTGTCTCGAAACAGTACAACCGGTTCATTGAGAATACGGCGCGCAAGCGGTTTGGCTTGGACTTCGCTCGACCAGGCGGCGATGTACCATGCGTTGCGAATAAACATGATGTCTCCTTTTTTTTGTAGGAATTGAAGCTCTCTGATCAACTAGTCCAGGAGAAAGCTCCGAAATGCATTGCCCAGTTTCTCGGGCTGCTCAATATTGGATAGGTGGCCGCCCGGCAGTTCCGTATAGATGGCGCCAGGGATCGTGTCTGCGAGGAAGCGAGCATCCGCGGGACGCGTTGCAAGGTCCGCGCTGCTACCTATGACGCTGGTCGGTACATCAATCGAACGAATGGATTCGCGTTGGTCCATGTCGCGGATCGCAGCACACGAGCCGATATAGCCGATGGGTGATGACGCCAAAGCCATGGCGAGCACGCGCGCCGCTCCCGCCTTGTCTTCGGAGCAAAAGGAACTGGATAACCAGCGTTCCAACACCGCCCGGCGGATTGCTTGCATGCCATGCTCGCGCACGGCGGCCGCGCGGGCGTCCCACGATTCGGGCGGTCCTACCATGGCGGCCGCGTTGCAAAGGACCAGCTTGGCGATCCGCTCGGGATGCTTGGTCGCGAGCCACATGCCAACCATGGCGCCTAAAGACAGGCCGCAGAGGTTGACCTTTGAGACGCCGAGCTCATCAAGCATTCCAATCAGATCCGCAGCAAGCATCGCCAGCGAGTAGGGTCCTTCTGTAACACTGGATCGACCCTGACCACGCGCGTCGTATCGGAGTACCCGGAAGGACTTCGTCAGAACGGGAAGTACACGATCCCAGACCGTTAGATCGGTGGCAATAGAGTTAATCAGTACCAGCACTGGCGCTGCTTCCGGTCCTTCGAGTTGATAGTGAAGTTGAACGTCACGGACTGAAATATGGGGCACGTCGTTGCTCCAGGGCTGATTGCTTTGTTGAGGGGGTACCAGTTGGAGCAGGTGAGCGCGCGACTGACGAGTGGATTCTGGATTTCGAGGTACTATCTGTCAATCAAATGGGCTGATAGGACAAATCCGTGCTATGGATACTGAAAAGGTCGACTTGAATCTGCTGCGCATCTTCGACGCGCTGATACGGACGCGGAATGTGACTCTCGCAGGGGAAATGGTGGGCCTAAGCCAGCCGGCCGTCAGCTTCGCGCTTAACAAGCTCCGAGCCCTAACCGGTGACCCGTTGTTCGTACGGACCACCAAGGGTATGGAGCCGACGCCACGAGCAGCAAAGATGGCGGGGCCAGTGCAGCAGGTTCTCGAGGTGGTTAAGAGGGATGTGTTCCTGCAGGACGAGTTTGATCCTGGGAAAAGCAAGAGAGTCTTCACGCTAAGCCTGACCGATGTCGGCGAAATGGTGTTCCTGCCAAAGTTGCTCCGGCGCCTACGGACGGACGCGCCGAATATCATCCTCAAATCGGTATCGATGCCGCCGGCACGTCTGGAAGAAGCCATGGTGGCCGGTGAAGTGGACCTGGCGGTGGGGTACTTTCCGGACATTACCAAGGCTAACTTCTACCAACAGCATCTATTTACGCATTCGTTTGCTTGCCTAGTGCGTCGAGACCATCCCGTCATCAAGGGAAGGCTGAGCATGAAGCAGTTCCTGGAGGCGACACACGTAGTGATTCGTGCCGAAGGAAGGAGCCAGGAAATCTTTGAGGGCTACCTCGAAGAGCAGGGAATCCAGAGACGGGTAGGGCTGAGCATCCCTCACTTCATGAGCGTACCGCATTTGCTTCTTGACTCAGACATGATTGCTACGGTGCCCTATTCGTGTGCGGAAGCATTTGCGAAATTGGGACCGCTGCGCTTGCTGGAGCTACCTATGGCCGCGCCGACGATTGATTTGAAGCAGCATTGGCATGCGCGCTATCACCGCGATGCGGGGAATCAGTGGTTGCGCAGCGTGCTCTACGATTGCTTTGCTAAGGATTCGTAGTCAACACGTTCGGCTGCATCCGATACACCTGTACTCGACGGGGTCCCCGGACTGTCGGGCCAGTCTGATGGATTTGCACCGATACCAGCCCCTTCACTCAACCAGCCCCTTCTCCTGCCTGACTTGCATCACGCGGGATAGATTGGTTTCGATCGGTTTAATACTGCGGAGGCATTCCGGCTGCAGCAGGCCGGCGGGCACTTCGGGAAGACTTTGCTCGAGTTCTGATGCGTCTGGTCAGGCGAGATTGGCCCATTCTGTCAGCGGGCAGGGTGGTTCGTCCCGCCACTGCTCGAAGTACCCAGCCGGAAACGAGCAAGCATGATAGCTTCTGCTCGCACCGGCGCTGGATTGAGTGCTTCTTCGAGGAGCAGAAGCACTCGCTCGTACTGATCGAAATGCGGCCCTCGCGCTACGGGATGGGCGTCGGCAAGGAGTGCGGTGAGATAGTCGCCGCAGCAGATGACAGCCAAATTGTGTTGTCGGCGTCAACATCAGCAGGCACGCCCTCTCTTCTCTACCGTCGGCTGCTGCACGTAGCATACAACATCGCCGCTTAGAACCGATACCCGATCCCCACAAATCCAATAATCGGATCCGCTGTAATCCGTGTCCTGTTCCCGAGTACCACCGTGCCGTTCTGACTCACGGCGTCAAACCTTGCCGTGGTCTTGAGGGGAATATACGTAACCGAGGCGGTCAGTGACCAGTGGTCGTTGAACCGATAGGTGGCGCCTGCCGCGAACGCGGGATTCCAGGATGGGCTCGCGGCCGCTTGGACACTGCCGCCAGGCCCGGCGAACTGGCTCAAAGCGCCTTCAAATGTGGGGTGCAAATGGACCGAAGTGAACCACGTGTAGTTGACCCCTGCCCCGACGAAAGGGCGTAGATTGTCTTCCGCCTTGCCAAAGTAGTATTTGGCAAGTACGGTCGGTGCCCAGGCTCTAGTCGTGGCCAGAGGCCGAAGATTGCCAAGCGGCAAGCTTGGCCCACCCGCGCCCAATGGAGCTGCATTACCTTGTGCGAATAGATGCAACTCTGGTGGTATCCCTGCCGTCCCTTCAATTGCAATGTTATCCGTGACAAAGTACGTGAAGAGGAACTGAGGGGTGAAGGTGTTATGCACCTGGGCCGCAGTGCCGGGCGAAGTGAAGGAGCCAAATGCCGATTGACTCTGCAGCTCCTGCGCGCTGGAGCGCGCGAAGTTGATCCAGGCTGCACCGCCTGAAACCACAAAACTGCCAGCCGACTGCGCGGATGCCTGGGTCTGAGCCAAGATGAGGCTGGTGACGAAAGCCAGAATATATCGTAAAGCGTGCTTCAAAATGGTCTCCTGATCTTTTTTTAAAAAGTGATTTGCAGCTATAAGGTCGTATGGGGAACGTATTGATGCTCAAAAGTTTTTCTGCATATTAAGTTAGGTGTGTTAGCTGTAATTTATGAGGTTGAGGATACTGAAATAGTTTAAGAAGATGATGTCAAGACGGTCCAATACCTTACGATGAGCGTACCAATACCTTTTCGGAATGATCAGATAGAGATGTTGATAGAATAATGATCGATTAGAGCTCTGCCTTAATAGCAGGATGGCGGACTTGACCAAGGACACGTTAAAAGAGGAAATTAGGCTGGATCGCAGGAACTCGCGACGCCTGCAGCAGCGGGAGCCGAAGGCGAAGTATTTGCCGTAGGAGGCCGAGGATCGTTGATGCCAAAGCACTGGGATTCGAAAGACACGCCTCCACCTGCGCGCTGCGCGGCTCTCCATATAGACACCATGAACAGAAATGTTCGCAGTTGTTCGTTAGAAGCCGGTAGTTTCTTTCACCGAGCCGGGAGCGGGCACGCCGGGCCGCGGTGTTGCCGTCAAATTGGCATTGCTCGTCTTCTACGACGCGAAAACCATGGTTCCCGCAGAACGCAACAAGACTGACTTCCTCAACGCGGGCATCACGAGCTGAATTCGCAAAACCGGAGTAGTGAATCACACGGCCATTTCCGATCGATATTCCGTGATGCTCATATCCACATCGTGGGCTAACAAGGTGCGCTCCAATGGCAGGCGTGAACAGGGTGCTAAGAGTGTCTTCTATTGGAAACTCAACGCCTGCGAACCCGCTGGATTGGGGTTGATGTTGGGGGCGGTAAATCATGACGCGCTCACTTCGGCAAACTGGTTTGGCGGCCAGAGCACGATGGTCTTATCGCGCGCCGCAGGCCTGTCCTTGAATGCCTTCAGTGTAAAAAGCGCAGCTTCTATCTCCGCCCTCCCATCGGGAGGGTGGGGTTCAGTATTAACGCCTAGCTGACGCTTGGCAGCGCCGAATTACGCTCGCCAAATCTGCGGGGCAGATGAGGGAATCGCTGCGACGCAGCATGAGTGTTGGCAAGTATCGTCTGAAGCCCTCTGTGGGGCCGTACGAAGGCGCTTCCGGTAACGTTCACGCGGCAGATGCACGGAGCAGGAGGCGTCACACTTTGGTTTCGGAATTCCTGCCTTACAGTCGGGTGCTGGGGCGCCCATTGCTGCCGGCGCTACCCGGCCGTGATCGCTGCCAGCCCCGCAAGAGCACAGTCGATATCTTCCTCTTCTGTCCCACCGGATACGCCGATCGCGCCGATGATCTCTTCAGCAAATACAATGGGTAGACCTCCGCCAATGGCAACCAGCCGCGGCCGGGAGAGAAGGCCAGATCTCACATGTGTGGGCTGGGAGTCGAGAAGCTCCGCGATAGTCCTGGTCGGGATTCCGAATCCCATTGCCGTATAAGCCTTATCGATGGCGATGTCTTTGGAGTGCAGAAAGGCGCCTGGCATATGCACGAATGCCGCAAGGTTGCCGCTGCGATCGACGACAGCAACATCGACGCGAATGCCAAGCTGCTTTGCCCTGTGTCCAGCCCCGGACGCCACGCGCAGCGCCGCCTCCCAGTCAATCGACCTCGTGCCAACCGACTCACTGGTCGCGTCTTTTCTATTGCTCATATCCGTTCCGTGAGCGTTGAACGTCACAGCCCTCGATTTTGGGGAGGGCTGCACCGTGTCAGGCGCGCGCCCTTACGTCAGGACAGTCAGGAAGCTCTCTCGCGGAGTGTTGTCCTGGGAGAACGTCGCGGCTCCAAGCTCAGTCGTATCCCAAGTCAACACGGGCGTGTCGGGATAGTGCACGTATCCCCCAGTGAAGACTTCATTTCGATTGCCTGACGGATCAAAAAAATAGATGGTCGCGCCGCGTGTCACGCCGTGCCTGTTCGGACCGACATCCACCGGGATGCGGTACTTTCCAATCATATCGGCTGCGTGGATCACATCATTCACGGATTCAAGCAGAAACGAGATGTGATGGAATCGATTCGGTTCGGGTTGCGCCACGAACGCGACATCGTGTGGCTTCGTTGAACAACTGAAGAAGACGGCCAAGGGGGCTTTCGACTCGTCATCGATCAGGCGTTCGCTCATATCGAACTCGAACACCTCCTGGAACAGCCGGGTGTTCTCTTCCAGATTGACTCCGCCGAGCAAGACGTGATCCATGCGGTTGATGCGGAATCCGCGAATCACACCTTCATCCGGCATGACGCCAGGGTTCAGTGTGCCAAGCGTATTACCAATCTGCTCCTTCTCCGCGTAGAGTTGCATCGTGTGACCGCTCGGGAGGACAAACGAAATCCGCCGACCGCTCTTCGGGAAGAAACCCGCTTCGATCCGTTCGACGTTAAGCCCGAAGGCTCTGACCTTTTCTTCCAATTCGACGAGGGTCTCGTCGTCATAGACTTTGAATGCGAAGTAGTCCAGTCCGGAGTTCTTTGTCTCACGCAGCACGAGACTATGGTGATCGTGTTCGTCCCATGCCTTGTAGTAGACACGTCCGTCGCTATCCTCCATGACTTCGTGGAGTCCCATGCGAGTACCATAGTGCGTGCGGGCCGCAGCCATATCAAGAACCCGGATGCAAACCTCGCCTAACCTCAGAATTCCTCTCAGTGCCATTTCAGTCTCCGTAAAATTTATGAGCGCGTCTACGACACAGTGACAAGACGCCCTTTCTCAATTGGAACTATGGTTGGGTCAGGAAACGTGCGTGGCTTGCAGCACGCCGCGCTCCCTGGCCATAGTTAGTGCCGTGTCTTCAATCATGTCCTCCTGACCGCCGATCATCTTCTTGCGGCCTAGTTCGACGAGAATGTCTCGTGCGGGAACGCCATATTTTTCGCTTGCGCGTTTCGCGTGAAGCAAGAAGGTGGAATACACGCCGGCATAGCCGAGCGTCAGGGAAGCCCGATCCACCCGTACGACGTGGTCCATCAACGGATAGATGATGTCTTCCGCAATGTCCATTAGCTTGAACAGATCGCAACCCGTCTCGATGCCCATGCGCTCGCAGACCGCCACGAAGACCTCCAGGGGCGTGTTGCCTGCACCGGCTCCCAACCCGGCGACCGACGCATCGATTCGCGAGGCCCCAGCTTCGATTGCCGCGAGCGAATTCGCAATCCCCATGCCGAGGTTGTGATGCCCGTGAAAGCCAATTTCCGTGCCATTACTGAGGACTTCGCGGAGTGCCAACACCCGGTCACGCACATCCCCGGGGAGCATGTAGCCCGCTGAATCCGTGACGTAAATCGTCTGCGCGCCATACGACTCCATGAGTTTGCCTTGCGCAGCGATACCCTCGGGCGAGTTGAGGTGCGCCATCATCAGGAACCCTGTGGTGTCCATCCCGAGCTTGCGAGCAAAGGCAATATGCTGGCCGGAGGTGTCCGCCTCGGTGCAATGCGTGGCCACATGGACGCTGCGGGCGCCGCACTCGTATGCGGACTGCAGTTCCTTCATGGTCCCGAGGCCGGGGATCAGCAGAACCGAGACCTTGGCTTGTTTTAACTTCGGAACGACTGCCTGGAGATACTCTTCGTTAGTGTGCAGAGCAAAGCCGTGCTGTAGCGAGTTCCCTCCAAGGCCGCCTCCATGCGTCACCTGAATGAGTGGGACTCCCGCCTCGTCCAGCGCTGCGGCCACCTGGACCATCTGGTCGGTGCTGATCTGCTCGCGCTTGGCATGCATGCCATCACGCAGGCACATATCGTGGACAATGATCTTGCGTCCCTTGACGTTCAGTGAATCGCTCATTGGGTAGCCTCCTCGCGCGATGCGCCTTCTTTACTCTCGAGCATTTGTTCGGCGAACAGTTCTGCCGTACGCGTTGCCGCGGCGGTCATGATGTCCAGGTTGCCCGCATATCGGGGGAGGTAGTCGCCAAGCCCGGCGACTTCCATAAACACGGCAACCCGGTTGCCGTCGAAGACCGGCCCATTGATGAGCTTGTAGCCCGGAACGTATTTCTGCACCTCCTGAATCATCCGGAGTACCGATTCAGTGATCCGCTGCTCATCGGGCGAGTCATCTGTGAGGCAGTAGATCGTGTTTCGCATGATCATTGGCGGATCTGCCGGGTTGATGATCGCGAGCGCCTTCCCTCGCCGCGCACCGCCGACCTGGCAGATCGCGGTTGAGGTTGTGTAGGTGAATTCGTCGAGGTTGGCCCGCGTTCCCGGGCCGACAGAGCGCGATGAGAGACTTGCCACAATCTCCGCATAGTCGACGGCCTGCACGCTGGATATGGCGTTCACGATGGGAATCGTCGCCTGGCCAGCACACGAGATCATGTTGACATTCGCCTCGTTGCGTTGGGCCAGTTCTCGGAGGTTCACTGGCGGAACGCAGAGTGGGCCGATTGCCGCCGGCGTCAGGTCGATCATGGTGACACCGAGCTCGTTTAGCTTCCGGGTGTTCTCCGCGTGCACATATGCGGAGGTTGCGTCGAAGGCAATGCGAACCTCGTCATTGTGGATATGCGGAAGGCAACCGTCGACCCCGTCCGAGGTGGTCCGCAGCCCGAACTCCCGGGCGCGGGCGAGTCCTTCTGATTCCGGATCGATGCCAATCATCCAGACCGGCTCAAGAACAGCGCTTCGACGGATCTTGTATATCAAATCGGTGCCGATGTTGCCGGAGCCGATGATGGCGCATTTGATCTTTTCCACTGTGTGGTCTCCTTGTTGCCTTGTTTAACGTGCAGGCGAGAGCGCCATTTTTTCCTCAACAGTCTGGCCGGCGACCGCGAAGTGTCCGGAGTCCACTTCGTTGATGATGATTCGCACTTGTTCCGGTTTGACGCTGAGGGCGCCGGTAACGGCGGCAGTCATGTCTGCGACCAGATTGCGCTTCTGTTGCATAGACCTGCCTTCCAGCAGGTGGACTTGTATGATTGGCATTGATTTCTCCTGCCTTGATGGGCCTCGTCGCCGACTTACTGCCGAGCGCGAATTGCTATGGCACATGGAACTTGACGCGCCCCGGTCGCGCTCATTCCTGGCTTTTGGCGCTCCGTTACCCTCGGGGCGTTGACGTGGGTGTCTTTGGGTTACACAAATCGCATCGACACGGTTCCGAGTTCCTGGAATCTCGCCGTAATCGAATCACCGCTGGTAACGTGTATGGCTTCCGTGATGCCGCCGCTCATAACAAAGCTTCCGGCTGGCAGGACTTCGCCTTGGGACCAGAGAATATTGACGAGCATTGCAATCGCCTCGGCCGGATGACCAAGTACGGCGGCCGAAGCGCCCGTTGCTACAATTTCTCCATTCTTCTCCAGCACTGCCCCAAGCGTACGGAGGTCGAGATCCTTCGGATAGCGAGCACGGCCACCTGCCACGAAGCGCGCGCTGGATCCGTTGTCGGCGATTACACTTGGCAAATCGAACTTGAAGCCGGCGTAGCGAGAGTCGATGATCTCGACAGCGGGGACGACGAAAGCGGTTGCATCCAGCACGGCTTCCCGTGTGCAATTCGGACCGCGCAACGTCTCCCTTGTTACGAACGCGACTTCGCATTCGACGCGCGGATGTACCAATTCCTTGGTCTCGATGTTGGAGTTCTCGGGACGAGCCATGTCGTCCGCGAGGAATCCGATGCTGGGTTCGTGGACCCCCATCTGTTGCATTTTTGCCTTGGAGGTGAGACCCACCTTCCAGCCAACAAGCCGGTTTCCACGCCCGATCCAGCGATGCCGGAGCTGACGTTGAATCGCGTAGGCTTCCGTAACCGTCATCTCGGGAAATTCATCTGTCAGCTTCGCGATGGCGTGAGCGCCTAGCTGTGCCTCTTCCACTCGTTTGGCGAGGCGCAGCACATCGTCGTCGTTCAGTGTCCTACTCATACCGCGCTTCCTCCTGAGAATGTGACACGGCAACTGCCCAAGCCACCGACAGTGCAAACCAGTTCGTCTCCTCCGGCGATCGGCACCAGACTCGACTGCGATCCGGAAAGGATTACCTCGCCGGCACGGAAGGGAATTCCGAAGCGTCCGAGTGTGTTGGCGAGCCACGCCACGGCGTTCGCCGGGGAGCCCTGGACCGCTGCGCCGACGCCGGTAGAGAAGAGTTCTCCGTTCTTTTCCAGCACCATGCCGGCGAGAGTGATGTCCAGGGAGCGCGGATCGCCTTTGTCTTGCCCGAGGATATAGACCCCGCAGGAAGCGTTGTCGGCAACCGTGTCCTGAATGCGAATCTTCCAGTCGGTGATCCTGGAATCCACTATTTCGAAGCAGGGGACGACATAGTCTGTCGCTAGAATCACATCCATAGCCGTGACGCCAGGCCCCTTCAGGTCTTCCTTCAAGACAAACGCGAGTTCCGCTTCCGCCTTGGGTTGAATGAGCTTTGTCAGATCAACCGCCTGGCCTTCCTGATAGGCCATGCCGGACGTCAAGTGCCCGAAGTCAGGTTGGAAGACACCGAGATGCTCTTGAATAGGCCTGCTGGTGACGCCGATCTTCTTGCCGACGACGTGCTCCCCGGCTTGGACTCGTCGCTCCACCATTCGCAACTGGATCTGATAGGCATCCCCGATAGTGATGTCTGGCTCGCGTTCCAGCAGCGGGCGTACCGTGCGACGAGAAACGAGGGCATCGTAGAGTTCGTCACCGTATTTCTGAATATCATGTTGATTCATGGTTGCCATGGCAATTGCCTTAAAGCTTCACGCAGACGTTGCGTGTTTCGGTGTAGAACTCCAGGGAGTGAACACCGCCTTCCCGGCCGATTCCGGATTGCTTGGAGCCACCGAAGGCGGTTCGCAAGTCGCGCAGGAACCAACTATTGACCCAGGTAATGCCGACGTCCACGCGAGCGGCGACGCGGTGTGCTCGCGACAGATCTCTCGTCCAGATCGTCGTGGAGAGACCGTACGGCGTATCGTTCGCCAGGCCTACGACTTCATCTTCCGTATCGAATGGCCGGATGTGGCAGCAGGGGCCAAAGATCTCCTCTTTGATGACCGTTGCCGAGTCGGGCAAGTCTGTCCAGATCGTTGGCTGGATCCACGCACCGCCTTTCAGGCTGTCGGGCATATCGGGAACACCACCACCCGTGACAACCGTCGCGCCTTCTTGCAACGCCTTGGCATAGTATGAGAGCACCTTGTTTCGATGCTCATGGCTGATCAGCGGACCGTAGTTCGATTCGTGGTCCTCGGGGCGGCCAAATTTGGCCGATTCAGCCTTGGTCTTCAGTGCCGACACGAAACGCTCGAAGATGGGGCGCTCGACATAGACCCGCTCGGTTCCGAGGCAGACCTGGCCCGAGTTCAGGAATGAGGATCTGAAGATCCCTTCGACCGCCGCATCAAAGTCGGCGTCGGCGAAGACGATGCCAGCATTCTTTCCGCCCAACTCGAAAGAGATGTCTCGCATGCCATCTGCCGCTGCTTGCATGATGGCGGTGCCGGTTCGTGTCTCCCCCGTGAACGTGATGGCGTCCACGCCAGAGTGTTTGGTGAGATACTCGCCTGCCGAGCCGGGCCCAAATCCATGGACGACGTTATAGACGCCCTTCGGAACCCCGACCGTGTTCATGACCTCGCCAAGCAGCGTTGCGGTGAGCGGCGTTTCCTCGGATGGCTTGACGACCACGGTGTTGCCGCACGCCAGCGCTGGACCAACTTTCCAGGTCATCAACAGGAATGGTGCATTCCAGGGGCAAATTATTCCGATCACCCCTTTGGGCCGACGCAGGGCGTAATTAAGCGCACCACGACCGTCTGGAGTATCGGTCTGGAAGGATTCTGCGGGGGCGTTTTTTACTACATCAGCAAAGACCTTGAAGTTGGCAGCTCCCCGCGGAATAAATGCGTGCGTCATAACGTGCCGCGGCTGGCCGGTGTCCGCCATCTCCGCTTCAACGAAGTCATCAAAGCGGCGTGTGATTTCGTTCGCCACTGCGTGCAGCATCTCGACTCTTCGCTCGGTGCCCAGGCGCGCCCACTCACCGTGCAGCGCCGAACGCGCTGAGACGACGGCGGCGTTCACGTCGGCCTGTGACGCTTCGGCTACCGTGGCGATGACGCGGTTGTCCAAAGGGGAGTGCTTTTCGAATTGCTTCTGGCCAGTTCCACTCGTGAATTCGCCGTGAATAAAGTGTTTCACTGCTCGCATGATTGTTCTCGCTGTCTGGTTGTGGCGACGGCCCTGCGCTAGTGCGCCGGTGCCTCTGCGCTAATTGGATTGCTGTTTTTCCTTGGCGCGCAGCGCAGGTCATGGTTCCCGGATTGCTGCTGCTGAAGGTGGAGTGCCGGTAGGGTTTCTCAGCGACCCTCGCCTGCCGAGAATTCGAATAGTCATGTCTTCCTGAGGAAAGATGCAGCAGGCCAGTACGCGATTGAGTCGCCTGTCGGTATCGCAAACCTGACTCGCACTCATTGCCTTCTGCGCGTAGGTCCCACGCAGTACCTCGATCTTGCAGACGCCGCAACCGCCGCCGCGGCAACCCACGGGAAGCAGGCGTCGGCCATTTTTTGCCGCCGCAGCCAGGACAGACTCTCCCTGCATGCAGGTCACACACTCTCCGCTATCCAGAATCTCCACCCGATAGCGAGTCAAAGCCCGGACCGAATTGGTTCTGTCGGTCGGCGGAACCGATTGAGCTGAGGGTAGCCGCAGCATGTTGTCTCCAGTTCGCGCATTGCACATTCCCCTTTCCTTTGGCGCGTTTTTTTAGATCAGGACGAATTGGGGAGCGCTCAGAGGTCGAGTTCGATCTCCTCGGATTTCGCGCGAGAGACACAGATCACGATCTTGTTGTTAGCCGACCGGTCGCAAGCTGACATGACGTTGTCCCTGTGGTCTGGGATGCCTGAAAGCACTGGCGTCATGCAGGTGGCACAGAGGCCTTCCCGGCAGGAGTAGGGGATGGCCAGATCGTTGTCCTCCAGGACCTCCAGAATGCTTTTGCCTACAGGAACTTCATATCGTTCGCCTGAGCTATGGATCTTGATCGTGAACGGGCGATCATTCGACGTTGGTTGGTCTTGCGCGGTGAACCACTCGAAATGCACCCGGTCCTGCGGATGATCGGACATGGCGTCGCGTACTGCATTCATCAGCGGTGCCGGTCCACAGCAGTAAAGATGCGTCTGAGCGGATAACTGGCTGCGGATAGCGGCTGCGTTGAGTACTCGCCCGCCTTCCTCATCGTCAAAATGGAAGTGGCAGTTGTCGTGCTCCAACTGGCGAAGGTCCTCATAGAAGGCCGTACGCTGTCGGTTTCGTGTGCAGTAGTAAAGACGCCAGCGCTTATTCAGCGAGACGCACTGTCTGATCATCGAGAGGATTGGGGTGATACCGATCCCGCCGGCAACAAAGACGAAATCGTCGTTCGCGGTGTCAAGCGGGAAATTATTGCGAGGGGGACTGCAGGAGAGGGTCGCCCCGACTCGAATATAGTCATGGATGTGCTTCGAACCACCGCGACTGTCTCTGGCCAGGCCGACGCCGATGCAATAGCGGTGTCGCTCGGCAGGGTCGTTGCAGAGCGAGTAATGGCGAACCATCGAACCGGCTAGATGCAGTTCGAGATGCGCGCCAGGCGAGAATGCCGGCAACTGCGCGCCGGACGCATCGCGAAGTTCGAGCATGAGGACGTCGCGCGCCTCGCAGCGTACGCCGGTCACGGTTAGGTTTAGTCGAGTGTTCATTTACAACGCCATGCTTCAAGAGCCGCGGGGGAGACGTGGAAGGGGGCTCGATGCCTATGGCACCGAGCCTTCCATCTCGCAGGACTAGACGACTTCTACGATGGGGATATGGCTGGAGGCTTCCGCTTTCAGGAATTTGTCGAGCACCCAAAGGAGCTTGCCAGGCCCGGCGTCATGAACGATGTCGACCATCTTCTTGTTCGGACGCTCTTTCATCCGTTCATGCTGGGCCTCAAGCATTTCCTTGTCCTCAAGGAATGCGGCGGTGATCGCTTCGTACAGCAAATCGCTCATGCCCGGACCGTCGGTAGCAACGCTTGGCCCCCAGGAGTAGTAGTAATCGACGGAGTCCTCGTCACGGGGCGTGATCGCCTGGCAGGAGTAGCTGTCGAGAACCAGTTGACCATCGGATGGGCCTTCGGTGGCGGCGCCGGCGGTCCAGACTTGAAAATGGAGAATGAAGTTACAGGGGATCGTCATGTCGACATCGAAGCTGAGGTCGAACAGCGCGCCCACTGGGAAAAGATGCTGTGCAAAGACAGGTGCCGGCACGCCACGAAGCCAGAACTTTGAGTTGACGCCACGTGGGGTGATGGTATGTTTGGCCGGCGACTTCGTGTAGGCGTCGGTTCCGCCGAACGTGTTGCGGTGCACCCAGGTCAGGTGGCTCAGATCCATCAGGTTTGCGATCTCGAGGCGATAGTTGGTGTTGACGCGAACCTGCGAAGTCTTGATATTCCAGTTCCTGTCTGCCGGGCCGACGGAAAAACAAATCAGGTTGGGGTCAGCTTTCGCCGGATCTCCCATCCAGACCCAGATCCAGTTGTCTTTCTCAATGACGGGGAAGGTCCGGACGCAAGCATTCTCGGGAATGTGTTCCTGGCCGGGGACTTCGGTGCATTTGCCATCAGGGCCGAACTTCATTCCGTGGTACATGCAGCGGATCGAGTCGCCTTCCTTTTGACCGAGATGCAGCGCAGCCTGGCGGTGGCAGCACCGATCCTCCATTGCGACCACCTCCCCGTCTGGCTTCCGATACAGGACAAGCGGCTCGCCTGCGATCTTGCGACTCAACAGTGCATTCTTGCCTTGGCTGAGTTCATAGTCCCATCCTGCGCAATACCAGGAATTCTTAACAAACATTTGCGGTCTCCTTTGTGGATGCTTTGCCGATGGCGTTGGGTCTGCAGCGTTTGCCTTTCGGGTGTTGAAGGAAGTCTAAGTACTCGCTCCACCCGCAGCGCCCTCCCTTAAGGAGGGCGAAGATAGAGAGAAACACCTAGGTCATCCCGCCCGGCAACAACGCTATTTGTGGTGCATTGCAGCATTCTCTGGTTGTCACATCCGCTCGATTGGGTGCCTCATATGGCACTTGTGCTGAGTGCGGGAGTGCAGCAGAATCCTATTTGAGCGGGCGCGATACGGTCCAATGCTTTGGAAGGAGATACCCAATATCAAAAAAGTATTGAGTTGTGTATGCTTGGTTCGTTATTGACGCCACATGCCGCTTGAGTGGCTACTCGTTCAAATGGATCTTCGTCAGCTCAAGTACTTCGTCGCGGTCGCGCAGCAGATGAACTTTGGCCGAGCCGCGCTTGTGCTCAACATCTCGCAGCCACCGCTTACGCGCCAGATTCAGCAACTCGAGGAAGAGATCGGTGCGCAGTTGTTTGTTCGCACCCCTAAAGGCGTGGAGTTGACACAGGCAGGAGAGCTACTTCTGCGGGAAGCTATCAATATTCGGGTTCTGGTCGAGCAAGCCGCAGAGAAGGCACTACAGGCCGGGCAGGGCAAGCTAGGTCGCCTGGACGTAGGGATTTTTGGCTCAGGCGTGCTCGATACAATTCCAAAACTGATCTCGCGCTTTCGCAGCGACTATCCTGGTGTCAATGTGGTTTTGCACACCATGACCAAGCGCGAGCAAATCGATGCACTTATGCAGCGCCGCATCACCGTGGGTTTCAATCGCTTGCTGGGGCCGCTCCCGGATATTGTGACGGAGCTCGTCCGGACCGAAAGACTGCTCGTTGCGGTCAGCGAGTCCAATCCTCTGGCCGGGGAGGAAACGGTTTCCATTGGGGAGCTGGAGAATCACCCCATCGTTTTATTCCCAGGCGGTATGCGGCCAAATTTCATTGATAAGGTGATGGAACTCTGCCGCAGCGAAGGATTCGTTCCTGGCGTGTCACAAGAGGTTGGCGATGCGGTCACCGGGGTCGCGTTGGTTGCGAGCGGTTTTGGCATTTGTCTGGTGCCCGAATCGGCTACGGTCTTGCAGCTTCCGGGTGTGGTCTACCGCCCGCTGCGAGATGCACCCCATGCCACCGTGGACTTGAGTTGCATTTACCGCAGTGATGACCAATCGCCGATATTGAAGACGTTCTTGGAAGTGGTGCGTAGGATGAAACCGGAACTGGTGTCCGAGATCGATTAGTACCCAGTATGCCGGGGAGGCGGCGTCGCGCCAACTCCACAAGCACAAGAAGGCTTCCCAAGAGAAGCAGCAAGCAGGAGTCGAGACAAAGTGAATTTCGCTGCCCCACAAAATATTGCCACAGTAAGCACCAAGCTGCGACCGCCTCGGCAGAAGCGTCAGTTACTCAAGCGTGAAAAGCTGCTGCGTGGCTTCTTCCGCGCCATGGGGCTGCGGTTGATCATGGTCTCCGCCCCGGCCGGCTATGGGAAGACCAGTATTCTGGCGCAAGTGTTTGAGAGCCTGGCAATCCAGCGGCGGCAGGTGGCATGGATCAGTATCGATCCTGACGATAACGACCTGATCCGTTTCTTTGCCCACCTGATACAAGCTATCCGCTCATGTGACGTAGACGTTGACGTAGGCCAAACGGGCAGCCTGAGCCAAGGGTCCGGATACTTGCCGGCGGTTTCCGCCCTCAAGGAGACGATGGTGAATCAGCTCGGCAATCTGAAGCATGACTTATTCCTGTTCCTTGATGATCTTCACTACATCACGTCACCTGATGTTCTGGAGTTCATCAGTGCGCTGATGCTTGCGCCTCTCGACAAAATGCACTTCATCATAGCAAGCCGTAGCCAGCCGGCACTTCCCGTAGCCCGCCTTCGCGCGCTGGGTGAAGTTCACGAAGTGTCCCTGCACGATCTGGCGTTCTCGAGTGAAGAGACCAACGCGTTCATGGACGGCGCCGGCAGCGTCGCAATCTCCCGGGTACAGGCCGAGCAACTTTGTAGTCGCACGGAGGGGTGGGTGGCAAGTCTGCAAATGGCCGCGATTGCACTTCAGAGTTCAGGTGATCCGATGCGCTTCCTGAGCGAATTCAATGGGGCCGATCGCAGCGTCGCAGATTTCCTCATGGAAGAGGTCATCGCCAAGCTGCCGGTGGAGACCCAGCAGTTCCTTGTAGCGACTTCCATTCTGGAAAGGTTCAGTTCCTCTCTGGCGAACGCCGTTCTTGACCGGAGTGACAGCCGGGCAATCATCGATCGTCTCGAATCTCTTAATCTCTTCCTCTTCTCACTTGATAGAGAAAGGACTTGGTATCGGTATCATCATCTTTTCTCCGAGTTGCTGCAAAAACGGCTTCGGGAGAGCTATGCGCCCGAGGCTCAGGAGTACCACCGGCGAGCCTGCGACTGGCTGGAGTCGCACGGTTTCGGAACCGAGGCGATACGGCATGCATTTGCCACGGACGATTTCGCTCGAGCCGGCGCGCTCCTTGACGCTGTCAGCCCGGCAATGTTTGCCGCTGGCCAGGCGGCTGTATTGCGGTCCTACGCTTCACGTCTGCCGGACGGAGTACTGAAGGCGCTCCCGCGCCTACAGCTCGAGCTCGCTTGGGAGAACGAGATCCAATGGCGGTTTGATGAAGCGCGGGAAGGTCTGGAGCATGTGCGATCCTACCTAGGCACCGCAACGGGGTCGGTTGAACGAGACACGGAAGGCTTTGAGCGCGCTGGGGTTCCATGGGCCCTGATCGAAGCGAAGCTCGAGCATCGAGACGTCATGCTTAAGGCGTTTACCGATGACCTGCAAGGAACGATCCGGGCAGGAATGGCCTGGGCAGACCGGTTTGGCCAGAGTGGCCCGTTTATGAGCGGCTCCGTTGCTACCGCGCTCCTTATGGCCCGTAGGGAGAACTTCTCGTGCGATCTAACACGTGCGGAAGCGGACACTATTCGCCAGCAGTTTCTCGCGGGACGTGCCACCTACGGGAACGTCTTTCTGGACACGGTGGTGGGCAGCACGTCTTATATGCGCGGCGACCTGAGGGGCGCCGAGCATTCTCTCCGAGAGGCTCAGGAGCTTGCCAAACAGATTCAGGGAGAACGCTCCATGCTCGCGGCGATGCCGGCGATGCAACTTGCGGACGTTTTCTATGAGCAGAACCGGCTGGTAGAGGTGCGCCAGTTGTTGGGGGCGTATGCGGAGCTTTCCCCTGCTTTTGGTGTGGTGGACTCGGTGATCGCTAGACAAATAACGACAGCGAATCTTGCGCGACACGACAAGAACAATGACGCCGCGCATCACGCACTCGATACGGCCACGCATATCGCTGATCGCTATCACCTTGAGAGGCTGCATGCGTACGTGCTCGCACAGCGTGTGCGCATGCTGATCGCCGATGGACAGGCTCGCGAGGCTGAGCGAGTTAGCCTTGATCCCCGTTATGCAGATGGGCTCAAGGTGATTACGCCGAGCGGCGATGTGAACACGGCGAAGGAACAGTTCGCAATTGCGGCTGCGAGGCTGGCTTCCGAGCGGGGTGAGACCGCACAAGCGATCACCCTGATCCGACGGTGGCTTGCCTGGGCCCACACGCGCCATTGTCATCGCTCTGCTATTCGCTTGGCTGCACTGCTATCAAATCTATACGTGCGCGCCGGCGATGTTGCTTCCGCACGCCGCTCCTTGGTTGAGGCACTCCAATGGGGGAGGAGTGGGCCATTTGTACGAAGCTATATCGATGAAGGCCCGGCTGTCATCCAGCTAGTCGAGGAGACGGCATCTGCCACCTTGACTACAGATGCACTGGCGATCGAACACATGCACATGCTGCTCCGCGCGGCGGGAAGAGACCCGCGCCTGGCCTCGGAGCCTGTGGATCCGCTACCTCTGCATCTCGAGGAGGTCGGTGTGCTCTCAGAAAGAGAGCTGGAAATTCTTCGATTGACTGGGAAAAGCTTGGCGACGCCTGAGATTGCACAGGCGCTTGGTCTCGCCGAGAGCACGGTCAAATGGTATTGGCGACGGATATTCGAGAAGCTGGGCGTTCATCGCCGCACTGCAGCAGTCCGTACTGCACGCCAGCGGGGGCTCATCGCTTAGCCTGCCGAGCATTGATCACGGCGCAATAGCCGGCCGAGGCTTGTGCTGGACTATAGCCTCCCGGGATTCTCACTGGCCTTCAGTGTCTGCCCCGGATTTGCCAAACTGAAAGCGGGTTCGGTACTGCCCGGGAGAGAGGCCAATGCGCTCACGGAAGAGCCGGGAGAACGAACTTGTATCGCTATATCCGACGCAATTCGAAATGCGCTCGATGCTTAGTGTTCCAGTCTCCAGCATGGCCCGCGCTGAATCGATCCGCAATTTTTGCAGGTAGCTAAGGGGCGGCTCTCCCAACACGGTGTTGAAGCGTCGTATCAATGTCCTTTCGCTCACTGCCAGGGAATCGGCCAGGTCCGCCAGTCGCAGCGGCTCCGCCAGGTGCTCGGCGAACCACGCCTGGGCACGACTTACGAGCTCGTCTGTGTGCGTAGCCTCCGGCAAGAGCGGGAGATAAGGCGTCTGGCTCGTCTGGCTGACGTCGATCAGCATGGTCTTAGCCGTTTGGGATGCGATGGCTGTGCCGCAAAATCTCTCCACTACGCGGACCGCTTGCAGAAGATAGGATGCCGACGCCCCTCCACACATGAGGCGGTCCACCTCAGTGACCACCGGACGCATCTCCAACTTCACATTGGGATAGCGAGCACGGAACTGCTGCTCGAGCCACCATGTTGTCGTCGCGCTTCTTCCGTCCAGTAACCCGGTGCGCGCGAGAACAAAGGTACCCGTGCAGTTCGCCGCGAGCAGGGCGCCGGCTCGCCATTGCTCAATCAGCCAGGAGTAGGTTGGCCCGAGGGACTTCAGGAGTTGGTCAAAGGCCCGGTGCCCACCGTAGTGCAGGCTGGGGATGAAGATCAGGTCAAATTTCTTCTCCAGCGCCTTGGCATCCACTGCGATCGGCAGCCCGTTGCTCGCAACCACCGTCTCGGCGGTGAGAGAGACAAAGCGCCACTGGAACGGGTGTGCCGCCTCACCACGCTGCTTGCGCAAGTGCGCGTTTGCGACCTGCAGAACGTCGGCAAAGCCCCCGAGGCTCGACGCGTAGCAACCGTTTAGTGCAAGGATCCCGGCCAGTGGCATGTTGGCATTATCCGCATGGAGTGTGTCAGTTCTGCCACTGTAGCATCGCGCTCGTGAACCGTAAACTTCGTCGCATGTTGTCATCGAGTGCACGGAAATCGCGCCGCGCTCGACGTCACCCCACCGAACTTACTTCATGCACAGGAGCCGACATGGCCAACTCGAGCGTTGTCTTTATCAGCGCCACCCGCACCGCTATCGGGACCTACGGTGGGGCACTAAAGGACTTCTCGGCAGGCGATCTCAGCACAACTGTCGTGAGGGCGGCCCTGGACCGCGCCGGTATTGATCCTTCGCGCGCCGAGCAACTGGTCTTGGGCAACGTCATCCATTGCGAGGCACGCGATATGTACGTGTCGCGTGTGGCAGCGTTGCAGGCGGGGATGCCGAAAGAATCGACGGCGCTCACATTGAATCGGTTGTGCGGCTCCGGACTTCAGGCAATTGTTACCGCCGCAAATGCCATCCAGCTTGGCGATGCAGAGGTGACGGTGGGCGGCGGGGTCGAGACCATGACGCGGGCTCCCTATGCCGTTCCGGCGGCGCGCTGGGGCGCCAGGATGGGAGACGCGAAGCTCGTTGACATGATGACAGGTGCGTTATCCGATCCCTTTGGCGCTGGCCACATGGGCATCACAGCGGAAAACGTCGCCGAGAAATTTGGCATTTGTCGCGAGGCACAAGACGAGTTCGCTCTGGAGAGCCAACGTCGCGCCGTCAATGCGATTGAGGCCGGTCATTTCGCATCACAGATTGTCCCAATTGAGGTCAAGGGGCGCAGCGGAACCCATACATTCAATGTGGATGAGCACCCAAAGAAGGATGCGACACTGATTTCGCTCGCCAAGCTCAAGCCGGCCTTCAAGAGGGAGGGCGGCTCTGTGACCGCAGGCAATGCTTCGGGGCTGAACGACGGCGCCGCGGCCTGCGTGCTAGCGGATGAAAAGGTCGCAGAACGCCTGAATGCCAGACCGATGGCGCGACTGGTTTCGTATGCGGTCGCCGGTGTGGAGCCATCGTTGATGGGGACCGGCCCGATCCCAGCGGTGAAGCTTGCACTCAAGCGGGCAGGCCTGAGCGTCAGTCAGATGGATGTCATCGAATCTAACGAGGCGTTCGCCGCGCAAGCGCTCAGCGTATGCCAGGGACTTGATCTGGATCCCGAGAAAACGAATCCAAACGGTGGCGCTATTGCGCTTGGCCACCCGCTCGGAGCGAGCGGTGCAATCCTGGCAGTGAAATGCATTCACGAGCTTCACCGCAATCACGGGAAATATGGACTGGTGACCATGTGCATCGGTGGCGGGCAGGGGATTGCCGTAGTCATCGAACGGCTTTAATCCTACTCACCCGCAACGGGTGCCAACAGGGGTCTAGAGGAATATGAAAGTACTTATTGTCCACGCCCATCCAGAGCCTAATTCGTTTGCCTCGGCCATGAAAGACACGGCGGTTGCCATCCTGACGGCCGCCGGGCACAGCATTGAAGTCACCGATCTGTATGCGCAGAGTTTCAATCCAGTCGCCAGCGCTGCTGATTTCCTGGTGCCCCAGAACGACGAGTATCTGGTCTACGCCCTGGAACAGAGGCATGGACTCCAGACGGGAACGTTGTCAGCAGACATTCTCAAGGAGATCGAGAAGGTCCGCCGCTGCGACCTGCTGCTTCTGACGTTTCCCATCTACTGGTTCTCGGTGCCGGCAATCCTGAAAGGCTGGATCGATCGGGTATTCGTCTCAGGCGCGTTCTACGGTGGTCGACGCATCTATGACCAAGGCGGGATGACGGGAAAGAAGGCCTTGGTGTGCGCAACGCTCGGCGGGCGGCAATCCATGGTTTGCGACGGCGGGATCCATGGCGACCTTGCCATGATGTTGCGTCCTCTTATGCAGGGCACCCTCGGCTATGTTGGCTTTGACGTCCTCGAGCCATTCTTTGCGTATCACGTGCCGTACGTCGGGCACCAGGAGCGTATGGAAATGCTGGATGGATGGCAGGCGTCCCTCGTTACGCTTGATAAGAGACCCGTGATGCCGATGCCAGCGCTGGCCGACTTTGACGAGACGCTCTCGCGCAGGCTGCCCGTCGCCGACTTGGCGAACGCATGATCTTTTGAACTTTGCCCTTTGGAGACAACCTTGAATACCGTGCGTATGGATGCCGACAACCAAGAATGCGTCGTACAACGCCACCAGTCAGCTTTGTATCACGATCTGAGTACACCCGCAGAAGCTCAGGAGATACGCGGACAAGTACGCGGGTTCGCTGACCAGTACATCGCGCCGGTCGCTTGGGAGATTGGCCACCGCTCCGAGTCCCGCGAGAATTTTCCGCGTGAGCTGTTTCGCCAGATGGCGAAGGCGGGCTTGTTCAGAATCCCATTTGCAAAGAGCGTGGGCGGCCTTGGACTTGCTCAGCCTGCTACCGCGACCGCCGTAATGATCGAGGAACTTGCGTACCATTCCAACTCGGTCGCTGCGATTGTCGATGTGCACTGTATTCTTGCGGGCCACGCGCTTGAGCACGCGTCTGAAGCACTGCAAGAACAATACCTCGCCCCTCTTCTGGCAGGGGAAAAGATAGGCAGTTTCGCTACCACGGAGCCTGAGGCTAGCACGGACCTCAGTGTCCATGCCATGCAGACGCATGCGGTGCGGCGCGGGGACACCTATGTCGTCAACGGCAGAAAGCGCTTCATCACCAACGCGCCCGTTGCAGACTTTGTGGTTTTGCTCTGCGTGGATGACGGGCGCATGACTGAACTTGTCATTGATCTGAACGCCCCTGGCGTTCGGGTTGGCGAGCCGGATCAAAAATTGGGCAACCATGGCCAGCTTACCAGCGATATCCACTTCGAGAATGTCGAAGTGCCAGTGAGCAATGTTGTTGGTGAGGCGGGCAGTGGACTGAAGATTGCACTGCAGACGCTGACCTACGGTCGCATTGGTATCGCCGCCAGCGGTGTTGGAATGGCGCAGGCGATCTTCGACCATAGCGTCCACAGGCTGCGGACACGCCGCGCTTTCGGCAAGGCGATTGCGCAGTTCCAGCACTGGCAGTTTAAGTTGGCTGAGCGGGCCACTGAGATTGAGAACGCGAGGAACCTCTACCTAAAGGCGGCCCTTCGCATGGATTCCGGCATCACTTTTCCAGAGCCGGAGGCGGCGATGGCGAAGTGGTATGCAACGAACCTGGCAGGGGAGTTTGCACGGGATGGCGTACAGATCTTTGGCGGATATGGGTTCATGAAGGAGCTCGCCCATGATGCCTCGCACTATCGTGTCGAGGAGATCTATCGGGACGCGAAGATAGCGGAAATCTACGAAGGGACCAACGAGATTCAGAAGCTCGTGATTGCTCGGGCCATCTTTGGCAAAGAGATTACCGGCTGATGCCATGAGCGACGATCTGGATTTAGTCTCTATCCACGTCGCTAGCGCGATTATTCCTGCGGAGACCGACCTCGACGTGATGGTTGGGGGTTGTTGGGGTGCCGTCCCACTGCATCCTGACGAGGTACCTCAATACTACGCGGGAGTGGCCCTCGTGGCGGCCATCGCACTCGTTGTTGCTTGCATCGAATACTGCATTTTGCTCATTTTGTAAAGCCCGGTTTCGGGCGCGCCGCGTGGAACGGTCCCCGATCTCATACACGCTTCGGAGCGAACCATGAATTTCAAACAACTTGACGCCGTCCATGCCCTCCTCAAGGAGGCGCGCGCCTATCAGCATACGTCGCTTGAAGATCTGCGACGCGTTGTTGACGAGCGGAACGCGCTGTTCCAGCCGCCCACGCAGCTAGCGTTTGAGCCCGTGACGGTGCCTCGATCGGGGAAGCCTGCGTTGCAGATGGAATGGGGAACCCCGGCCGACATCCGTACTCGACGGACGATTCTGTATTTGCACGGTGGCGGATTTATGGTTGGGCGCGCTGCCGGCTTCCGGGGATTGGCTGGTACGCTGGCCGTTGATTCGCAAGCTCGCGTGCTTCTGGTTGACTACCGGCTCGCCCCGGAGCATCCGTTCCCGGCGGCGATAGAGGATGCGACGGACGCGTATGCGTGGCTACTGGAGACTGGCATAGACGCAAAGGATACTGTACTGGTTGGCGACTCTGCTGGGGCGGCTCTAGCACTATCGACAATCCTGGTGGCCAAGAGAAGTTCACGCGCGCTGCCGGCTGCGGCCGTTCTGTTCTCCCCATGGGTGGATCTCTCCCTGAGTGGTCGCACTTTGGAGTCCAAGAAGGAAGAGGACTTGTTTCTCGCACCGGCTCTGTTGCAGGCTCTGGCTCAGGCCTATCTGGCTGGTGCTGCCGTTGGCGACGAGCTGGCTTCGCCACTTTCAGCAGACCTCCATGGACTTCCACCGCTCCTCATCCAGGTTGGCTCCGCCGAGATTCTGCTCGATGATGCGATGCGTCTAGCAGAAAAGGTGGGAAGTGGCGGGGGAAGCGTCACGTTGGAAATCTGGCCACATATGCCACACGTGTGGCAGTTGTTTGCCCCGTTACTCCACGACGGACGTTCAGCCCTTGCCAAAGCTGCCTCGTTCATCGTGAGCCACTTCGAAGCGGTGCAGTTCTCGGACAAACGCTAGCGGGCCACGGGGGAACCTGTGGATTCGGCGGCCAGCATCAATGGATGCTTTATAGGTCCGCTGATCGGGTGCTTGTCACAGGGTCTTTGGTGCACGTGTCGCCTGCCGATCCCCGCCAGATTCCGGTCCCCGCGCCCCCAAATTTGTTCTAATCCGCCTCGCGTTCATTCCTTTCTCAACATGCTCCTCCGCCGCCGGCGGCTGGGCGTCGATGCCATCAGTGTTCAGCGTTTGCGGCGAAACTCACCAGGTGTGCGTCCGACGCGCGTCGAGAAGGCAGTACTGAAGTGAGTCGCAGTTCGGAAGCCAACTTGTTTGCCGATCTCGGCGATCGGCAGGCTCGTCTCGCGTAAAAGCCGGCGAGCGGCGTCCAAACGCATCGCCAGCAGATGCTGGTGGGGAGAGCATCCCAGACTCTCCTTGAAGGCTCGGGAAAAGTGACTTCTGGAATAGCCAACCAACTCCGCAAGCTTTTCAATATTCAGATCGACGGAGAGGTTGTCTGCCACAAACTCACGTACTCGCTCAATGTCCATCGGCGACAGCCCGCCAGAAACTCTCATTACCATAGGAAGGCGGCCTCCTTGCGGCGACGTGTATCGTAGATGCAAGTGCGCAGTCAGCAGCGATCGCAACGAAGTGAGTAGTCGCGCCATACCGTCGGTATTGGTCTCCGAGTAGGCTGTCAGCATCGAAAACAATCCAGAGAGCCACGGATCCGCGGCATTCGCGACGCTAGTAAGCTTGACCTGCTCTGACGAGCCATTTGAGGACTCGATCAGGGAAAGCCAATCGGTTGGCAGATAGATGTGCGCGAATTCCAGTGTGCCTCGGATCTTCCAATCACGTGTCCCCGGAGACGTGACTGCTACGCTATGGGAGCGAATTCCGGCTGAAATGCATTGAGTTCCCTCGAATTTTGCCACTTGAGTCGTCCCTTCGATGTGGTAAGACAAGGTGGCTTCGTCGCGAACATCTTCGTGTAGCCAAACATCCTTGGTGCGCCAGCCTGCCGCTAGAGGCCGGCCGCCCTCGTGATCAACGCGCCATCGAAGCGTGGAATTGGGATTGCTCACCATAGCCTCGAAAGCCGTCTTGCCGTGGCTTTCGGTCATCGTGTTGCTCATGGCTGTCTCCTGACCAAGTCGCCCGTCTCTTCGGACTGAGTAAATCTTAGCATCGACTAGGGAAATTCTGTTGGTCTCTATTCTTAGTCTGCGATATCGCGTAGCCATATTTACGGATTCGTCGCAACTTTCGAAAATGGATCGATGAATGATTTGGCCGTCCCCCCAAAGTCTTCGGTGCTGGGCTACATTCCTTTTCGCCGTCAAACTAAAGGAGACAAACATGATTTTGGATTTCAAAGGCCGCAGCGCAGTCGTCACGGGTGGCGGTGGCGGCATTGGCCGCGCTACTGCCATAAGGCTGGCACAGGGCGGAGCAAGGGTACTTCTGGTAGACCGTTGCGAGGAGGCGTTGAATTTTGCCTCGGCGGCCATTCGCTCGATCGGTGCCGAGGTCGATACGCAAGTCGCTGATGTAGCGAGCAGCGAGTCCACTCGGGCATACGTGGCGAGAGCTATCGATCTATTCGGTACCGTCGATTTGTTCTTTAACAATGCGGGAATTGACGGGCCCATGTGTCCCGTAACGGAGTTTCCCGAGGAGGAGTTTGATCGCGTGATTGCAGTCAACCTGCGCGGCGTCTTCCTGGGGCTGCGGCACGTCCTTCCGATCATGGTTCGCCAAGGCCGTGGCGCCGTGGTTAACACCGGGTCTATAGCGAGCCAGCGCGGCTTGCCAGGCGGCATCGCCTACGTTGCGGCAAAGCATGCAGTGTTGGGTATGACCCGTACTGCTGCCGCAGATCTGGGAGCCTGTGGTGTTCGGGTGAACTGCGTTCTGCCCGGGATGGTGGATACTCCCTTGCTTCGGCGAATCATCGATACCACGTTCCAAGGCGACATCGAGAAGGGGATTCAGAATATTGCTTCGGTGGCCCCCTTGAAACGCTGTGCGCAGCCTGACGAGATTGCCGCTGCGGTCGTCTTCATGCTGCACGATCGGGCGAGCTACCTCAATGGAGTTGGTTTGCCAGTCGACGGTGGCGCGCTCGCGACAATGTCAAATACTGGTTGAAGGGGAGAGCAAAATCACTGACATCTAATGATGGGACATAATTCAATGAACGCTCACAACACTACTCGAATCGCGCCACCCGCTTCGCTGCACGTCGCCAGTGACACTTTTCCTTTTGTCGACGACTACCTCACACCTGGCCTGAGATTGAAACTTCTCCAGGCCGATGTGGAGGGAGGGTTCTTCGTGGTGCGCATCCGCTTTGCACCAGGAATCCTGCTTCCTGCTCACAAGCACACAGGCGCTGTCCATGCCTTCACTCTCGCCGGGAACTGGTCCTACCTGGAATACCCGACCTCGCCAGCAAACACCGCTGGCTCTTATCTCTACGAGCCTCCGGGGTCTACTCATACCCTTAAAATCGCGGACGACAATGAAGGTGAGACTGATGTGGTCTTCATCATTTATGGAGCCATGCTTATTCTTGATGAACGTCAAAACGTGGTTGCGGTGCTCGACGCAGAGAACCAGGAATCGGACTGGGTTAGGGAACTGATCACACAGCGCAAGGGCGTCCCGCCGTTTATCACTGGCGGATCGGCTACCTATAGTCAGCTTGCGAAGTCGTAACTGGTGAACTTTTTGGAATCGCTGTGACTGGCTTGGACATGGTCGCCGAAAGGCGGCCATGTTCGTCTCTTCAGGTGCCAGAACTCAGGGAACCGCCATCACCCGCTTTGTCCGGAACGCCGGAAGCGGTCTAAGACAAATGCGTGTAGATCGAGTTGACCGGAGTGGCGAACACGCGACGGACCATCGGACCAACGAACTCGAGCGGCAACGTATCGTCTGACGGGGCAAACGCAGGTGCAGCGTAGTGCTCGCAGCACATTGCGCACCTACTAACTCTAGTCAGTAACCTCCGGTAGCGGGCGGAAGTGCTTCATCCAGACCCTGGTAATGGCGGGCTAGTTCAGAAGCTGCTTTCGCCAGTAGGCCAGTGTCCGTGCCCACGGCAACGAACTGGGTGCCGACGGCAAGATAGCGTTGCGCTATCGTCCTGTCTGTAGCCAATACACCTGCCGCCTTGCCAGCCGCCTTCACCTTCTCGACTCCTGACAGAATTGCGTTTTGCACTGCCATAGCGCCAGGCTGTCCCAGATAGCCCATCGAGGCGCTAAGGTCGGATGGCCCAAAGAAAACGCCGTCAACACCCTCTACACCCGCGATCGCTTCGAGATTCTCCAGACCCGTCTGCGACTCGATCTGCACGAGAACACAAAGCTGTGTGGAGGCCGTCTGAAGATAATCACCCACGGAGTTCCAGCGCGAAGCGCGTGCCAGAGCGCTACCGACCCCTCGGACGCCACGAGGAGGATACCTGGTTGCGGCGACCGCCTCGCGAGCTTGCTCCTCGGTATCAATCATCGGCACGAGCAACGTCTGCGCACCGACATCGAGATACTGCTTGATGAGAGCGGGGTCACTACGGACGGGCCGCACCACCGGATGCGAGCGATAGCCTGCCACGGCCTGTAGCTGGAGCAGGATGCTGCGCAGGTCGTTGGGTGCGTGCTCGCCATCGATCAGTAGCCAGTCAAAGTTCGCCGTAGCGAGGAGCTCGGTCGAATAGGGGTCGGCAAGTGCCGCCCAAAGGCCAATCTGAGGTCTGCCGTCCAGTAACGCGCGTTTGAATGTGTTAGTTGGGAGCTGCATACTTCAACGATTCCTGGGCTCAGTTAGGCGAAGCGAAATGAGATGGATCCGAGGGAGCCGTAGTCGACGTGAAACGTGTCCCCGGCAGCCGCGGGAATGGGGCTTGTGAAGGAGCCCGCCAGCACAACGTCGCCTTCGCGGAGCGTCTCATCGTAGGGCGCGATCTTGTTCGCAAGCCATGCGACACCGTTCGCCGGATGATTTGATTCAGTACCGCCGCAGCGAGACCGCTCTCCTCTATCGCGCCATTTTTGTAGAGCAAGGCACCGACCCAGCGGAGGTCGATCTCGTGAGGGCGTACCGGGCGCCCACCCATGACGATGCCGGCATTGGCGGCAAAGTCGGAAATGGTGTCAAAGACCTTCCGTGGCACGCGGGTCTCGCGATCAAACTGCTCGATGCGCGCGTCGATGATCTCTATGGCCGGTGTCACA
Organism: Cupriavidus sp. GW823-FHT07A04; assembly: GCF_058794615.1. Lineage (NCBI taxonomy): Bacteria > Pseudomonadati > Pseudomonadota > Betaproteobacteria > Burkholderiales > Burkholderiaceae > Cupriavidus > Cupriavidus sp. GW823-FHT07A04. The sequence continues at coordinate 99,090 of NZ_JBXAHA010000021.1, read as the reverse complement.
TACTCCGTCGCATCGAGTACGTCGAACAGGGTGACGTTCGGCCCCCTCAATGGCCTTCCAAGTACAAAGGCGAGTTCAACTTCCACTCGTGGCGCGATGAAGCGCGAGATTGGAATGTCGCCACCGCCTTCAAAGAACATGCTGTCGAGCAGGGGCGCGTAGTCCGGCTCAGTGATCTGCGACGATCTCTGCATCGCGCGTGAGGTCAGGCCGATTTTCCGTCCTTTGATCCGGTGACCAGCCGCGAGCTTGAGATTTACCCATTCGCGTTGTATTGCGTAGCCGTCCTCGATCGTCATCTCCGGGTGAGCTGCGGAGAAGTGACGTAACTGCGTGCGATTTCTTTCGGCGTCATCCAGCTTTTGCGCCAGTTCGATGATCGTATCTTGGGTAAGCACTGTGCCCCTCCTTTATTGGTAATGTCTTCGCGTCAGTCCTTCAATCGCCCGTGAAGGTTGTCTTTCCAAGTGCCCGCCTCGCTGAACTCCGCCATCTCGAACGACAGGGCGAGTCCGCGCTTCGCATACTCGTTGGAGAAGTGCTGTTTGAGCGCGGAGAAGAGCGCATCTCCTGTGGCCCTGCGTGCCGCTTCGGAGCGACCTGCGCCTATGATGAGGCGGCCGTGGACGAATGCGTAGTCGACACTACCGTTCGCGATGAAATACTATCCGCCGGGAAGGCGCGAACGCGGATGCCGCCGAGTGGATACAGGTGTTCTCCATGTGCGCTTTGGGCTGCAAGCGTCCTCGCGAGCGTGCTGCACGACTCCTGGATACGGCCTTCACCTTCCAGATTGCTGCTGTACTCAATTGTGAGGTGGGGCATGGCCTGGCTGTCTCCTCAATCTGCGAGCGGAAGGATCGGCAAGATGGCATTGATTTGTCCCGTGCCAGAACTTCCAAAGTACGGCGTGACGATCTCCGCTTTGCCTTCATATTGGTCCCATCCGAGGGCACCGAGTAGCATGGCGGTGTCGTGCATGCCGCCTTCTCCCCAGCATTTCTCGTTGTACATCGGAAGCATTTCGCAGAATGTCGACCACTCTCCACGCTCCCACAGTTCCACCACACGGCGGTCCACCTGCTCCAGGAAGGGATCCCATACCTTGTGCATGTAGCGATCGGCGGTGCCGTTGTTCGCGAAGTGGTGGCTGAGCGAGCCGCTTGCGAGGATGGCAACGGTGCCGTCGTAGCGCTCCTCGATGGCGCGACGTACTGCGCGTCCGAATCGCGCACTCGATTCGAGGTCATGCCACATGCACCAGCCAGAGACCGAAACCGTCTTGAACCGTTGGTCGGCGTTCATGTATCGCATCGGAACGAGGGTGCCATACTCAAGATCGAGAGTGGTATCGCTGTGGGCGCGGGATTTGACCCCCATCTCGTTGGCCACGTCCGCGATCAGATGACCCAGCGAGGTGTTTCCCGGGTACGAGTACCGCATGTTTTTGATAAAGTGCGGTAGCTCATTGCTCGTGTAGACTCCTTCGAAATGGGAGGCGCAGTTGATGTGGTACTCGCTATTCACCAGCCAATGCACATCGAACACGATGATTGTGTCGACCTCCAGTTCTCTGCAGCGCCGACCGATCTCGTGGTGCCCATCGATGGCTTTCTGCCGGCAGCCCTTATGCGGCCCATCGAGTTCTGAAAGATACAGTGACGGAACGTGCGTCACTTTGGCGGCCAAGGCCAATTTGCCCATACTATTCTCCTGTGTTCCCCGGCGTCATCCGCGCTGCGGGCTCAGACGCCCCAGCGGGGAATATGATGTGAGCCTAGCGAAAGGCAGACGTTTTTGGGTTCGAGGAACACCTCGTAGCTCCAGGTACCACCCTCGCGGCCGACGCCGGATGCCTTGGTGCCACCAAAGGGCTGTCTCAGGTCCCTCACATTCTGGCTGTTGACAAAGCACATGCCGGCTTCAATCCTCGCGGCTACGCGATGTGCCCGGCCCGTGCTTTCTGTCCACACGTAGCTTGACAAGCCATAGGCAATATCATTTGCGATGCGGATCGCATCCGCTTCATCCTCAAACGGAATCACGCACGCGACCGGACCGAAAATCTCCTCTTGGGCAATGCGCATGCTGTTATCAACATCTGCGAAAACCGTAGGCTTCACAAAGTTGCCGTGCCGCAGATCGGGGGGGAGATCGGGGGAGTCGAGTCCGCCGCATACCAAGGTTGCGCCTTCGGTAGGGCCAAGTCCGATGTAGCTCCGCACTTTTTCCAGGTGAGCACGGCTAATCATTGGCCCGACAATCGTTGTATCCGCCAGGGGATCGCCCACGGTCAGCCGCCTTGCGCGTTCGGCGAACCGATCCACGAATTTCGCATAGATCGAGCGCTGGACGAGGATCCGGGACCCTGCAGTGCAGCGTTCTCCATTGTTGGAGAAGATCATGAAAACGGCAGCATCGAGTGCCCGCTCAAAATCGGCATCATCGAAGATCACGAAGGGGGACTTGCCGCCCAGTTCCATCGAGAATTTCTTCAGACCTGCACGCTGAACAATGCGGTTTCCGGTCACTGTAGAACCGGTGAAGGACACGGCTCGGACATCCGGATGAGAGACCAGAGGCTCTCCGGTTTCCTTCCCGAACCCGTGTACGACATTGAGTACTCCGGGTGGGATCCCTGCCTCAAGGGCTAGTTCGCCGAGGCGGGCAGCCGTCAGCGGAGAGAGTTCGCTCATTTTGAGAACTGCCGTGTTTCCGAACGCCAGGCAGGGTGCCACCTTCCAGGTGGCAGTCATGAACGGGACGTTCCACGGAGAGATCAGCGCGCAGACGCCGACCGGGTGAAAGACCGTGTAATTGAGGTGTGAATCGGTTGGATAGGTATGACCGTCGACACGAGTGCACACCTCAGCAAAGTAGTTGAAGTTGTCCGCGGAGCGGGGAACCAGTTGCTTGCGTGTCTGCGAAATTGTCTGCCCCGTGTCGCGTGTCTCTGTCTCAGCGATCTCCGGCACATGCTGGGTAATCAGCGCGCCAAGTTGGCGCAGCAACTTCGCTCGTTCGGCAGGTGGCGTGGCCGCCCACTTGGGGAAGGCGTCCTTGGCGGCGGCGACTGCAGCGTTCACCTCCTGCTCCCCGCCCCGGGCGACTTCGGCGAGCACCGATTGGTCGGCGGGGTTGACCGACTCGAAGTACTCCTGGCTGGCCTGCTGCCGGCCGTTGATCAGATGATCGATACGCATTTATCCTCTCCAGTTGCTCAGTTACGGCCGAACTCGGCATCGTTGGCCAGTTTGTTGACCAAACGACCAATACGGTCGATTTCGCAGACGACTTCGTCACCCGCATTGACGTTTACGATCCCATCCGGAGTGCCGGTCAGGATCACGTCCCCAGCGGCTAGCGTCATGAATCCGCTCAGATACTCAATGAGCGCAGGCACGTCGAATACCATGTCGCCGGTGTTGCCACGTTGCTCAAGCTTTCCGTTGACATATGTCTTCAAGTTGAGATTCTCGGGATCTTCGATGTCGCTTGCGTCCACTAGCCAGGGTCCAAGTACTGTTCCGGTGTCACGGTTTTTCACGCGAAGATTGGGGCGATAGTAGTTCTCGAGGTAGTCGCGGATCGCATAGTCGTTCGCGACGGTGTAGCCGGCTACATGGGAGAGCGCGTCCTCGCGAGTTACATTGCGAGCGGTCCGACCGATAACGACGGCCAGCTCACATTCGTAGTGCATGAACTTCACCGTGTCCGGGCGCCAGGTGACGCCGCGATGGCCTATCACGCTGCCGGGCCCCTTCAGGAAGATTAGGGGCTCCTCCTGTTTAGAGAACTGCAGTTCCTTGGCGTGCTCCGCGTAGTTCAGCCCCAATGCAATGATGGTTCCGACGTCGAACGGGGGAAGCCAGACCACGTCCTCCTCCTTCACGACGCGGCCGTCGGTCAGGCATACTCCCGTCTCGTGGGGCGTGGCTTCATGGAAGCCACCGGCATAGGCAACTCTTGCTCGCTTCATTAGATGGCTCCTTCAAGCACGAAAGCGACTTCAAGGGTTCCGAGGGATTCGATGGATAATTCCACGCGCTGGTTGGCCGCGGCTAGGGGGGCACCGTATGGCACGCCAAGGGTGAGAACGTCGCCAGGCGATAGCGTCATGAATTCCGTGACGTCGACTAGCAGCGAGAGCACATCTCTGTGGTAACCGGCGGTGGTAGACTCGAAAGCTAGCTTGCCATCGATAGCCACGGTCATCCGCAGGTTGTCCGGCGCTGTCACGTGCTTGCGGGCGACAACCAGCGGTCCGACAGGGCAGAAGCCATCGCGTGCGCGCAGGCGTACCGATGGTCTGTAGACGGAACGATGGGGGATGCTAAGATCGCCAACAATCACGTACCCGGCGATATGGTCTAGTGCATTATCCGTCGACAGGCGGGATGCAGTTCGGCCAACGACGATGCCCAGTGAGATCCCAACCTCGACCTGGTCGGTGTCGCCGGGAAGGGCCACGGTTGACCGATGTCCCCTCAGGGTATTTCGGGGCTTAAGATACAGAATCGGTGCGCGCGGCGGCGCCTTGTACGGCGCTTCGTTCATCGTTGCGCCGAGCGCTTGCAGCGATGCGCGATCGTTGAGTAAGGTGCCATAGACCGGGCCGGCAACTGGTGCCGCAAACGACTTGCCTGAGTCCAGCAGTGCTTGAGCGACGCCCAGGGTAGCGTCCTGGGCAAGCGGCTCGCCGCTGAGTCGGAACCGGTGATCGTGAACATGGAACATTAAGCGCTCCCTTGCGTTTGGGTTATTTCGGTGAGATGTGAGGACCCTGCGTCGCTTCACCCGGTGCGTTGGCCGGAGCACGGGCGCGCCAGGCCAGGGCCTCAGACGTCTAATGCCAGTTCGTGTGACAGTGCGCGCGAGACGCAAACAAGGACGGATTTGTTCTGTTCGCGCTCCTCGTCGGTGAGAACATAGTCCAGGTGATCCGGCCGGCCGGACACGACATTGACTTCACAGGTCCGACAGAGGCCTTCCCGGCATGAGTACGGTATGAATACGTTGTTCTCTTCCAGTACCTCGAGAATGGATTTGTCGGCGGGCACGGGCAGACGGCAACCGGTCTTGCAGAGCACGACCGTGAACTCTTTTCTGGAGGCAGGCTGTGCCGTGGCTTCCATGGCTGAAAAGCGTTCGAAGTGCATCGCGGACTTCGGCACGCCGATGAATTCGGCGGTGCGTGCGACGGCATCCATGAGCGGGGCAGGCCCGCAGCAATAAACATTGCTCTCGGTAGGGCACTGACTCAGATATCCGTGCAGATCGACAAGCCCACCCGTTGCCTCATCGTCGATATGCAGGACGACCTGCTCGCCGAAGCTCGCCAACTCCTCGAGATACGCAGCGCGCGAGCGGGAACGTACGCAATACAGCAGTCGCCACGTGTGCTGGTGCGCTTCGCACCAGCGGATCATGCTCAAAATGGGGGTGATTCCAATGCCGCCGGCAATGAAAACATGATGCGTCGCTTGCTCGTTCACGCCGAATAGCGAGCGCGGCAAACCGACGCGTAGCGTGTCTCCCACGTGCAAGCGTTGGTGAATATGTTCTGAGCCACCGCGGGATGCTGGTGCCAGTCCAACTCCGAGGCAATATCTCTCACGGTCGTTTGGGTCGCTGCAGAGGGAATACTGACGTACCTTGCCGCCAGGCAAGAACACATCAATATGCGAGCCTGCCGTGAATGCTGGCAGGGCTCCGCCGCCGGGCTGGCGCAGCTCGACGCCGAGAATCTCATGGGCTTTTACTTCAAGCTTTGAAACGAGCAAATCCAACATAGCTACCACCCCGCGCTTGGCGGACAACAAGGACTGAAGGGATACCAGATTGTGGTGTCGAACCGACACGGATAATCCCGTTTCGCTGCGTATCAGAAGGGCCGCGAAGGCACAGCGGGTCGCCTATCACTCGAGCGCAAACCGTGCTCTGCAACAAGCTTGTCTCCACTTTTTTCGTTCTCTGCATGCTTGACCGGAGATTAGGTTCGGGCAGATTATTCGTCAACGACATACAACTAATACGCGGAATGTCCGTGGTGCATAAGGAGGCGACGTGGACCTTGACTTGAATCTTTTGGCCGTTTTTGACGCCATCCTGAGGGAGCGCAGCGTCACACGAGCAGCCAATGAGCTTGGCTTGTCGCAGGGCGCAATGAGTCACTCGTTGAATAGGCTGCGCACGTTCTTTGATGATCAGCTCTTCGTAAAGACCGCCGAGGGCATGATGCCGACGCGTCGCGCGGAAGCCCTAAGCTCAACGGTCGTGCGAATCATGGAAGATGTTCGCCAAGGTGTCTTGTCTCAGGCACGGTTTGAGCCGTCGACAGCCCGGCGCACCTTCACGCTCTGCATGACCGACATGGGGGAGCTGGTGTTTCTGCCGCCGCTCATCCGCCGGTTTCGCGAATCGGCTCCGCACTGCAATCTGCGTACTGTTCAGGTACCGCCGCCGCAGATAGAAGCCATGCTGGCAGCGGGGGAGGCCGATTTGGCGGTGGGTTCCATTCGTGCAGCGCCCCAGGATTTGTTCCAGCAACTGCTCTTTACCCATTCGTTCGTGACGATTGTCAGCACCAAGAATGCTGACGTCGGGGGCGAGCTCTCGCTAGAGCAGTTCCAACGCATGCCGCAGATCGTGGTCGCACTTTCGAATCGTATGGGAGCCGCTTACGACAGTGCGTTCGATGAGCAGGGCATCAACCGAAACGTCTTCTTGTCCACTCCACATTTTCTGTCCGTACCGCTGTTGATCGACCAGTTTCCCGACCTGATTGCCACGGTACCGATGGATCTTGCGAACGTCTTTGCAAGCTACGGCACCGTCCGGATCGTTGCCCCCCCGATCGCGCTGCCACGCTTCGCCCTCAAGCAGCATTGGCACTCGCGCTTCCATCATGATCCGGCCATCGTCTGGCTGCGCGAGATGCTGAAGGACGCCTTTGCGGACTATCCATACGCAGAGTAAGCCGCCTCACGGCGATAGGACGAGAGGCCGATCAGAGCGGGCGATCGTAGTCCACCAGCGCCCGCGGCGCTGCATTGATGCCATGCATACTGCGTATGTCCTCCATTAGCTTGTGAAGGGTTCCTGTGGTCTCTACCATGAGGTCACTGCATAAATTACCCCGCAAGAGGAGACATCATGTTCATCAAGAACTGTTGGTATGTTGCTGCCTGGAGCAGTGAAGTTCCTTCCAAGAGCTTTCTGGCCCGTACCATCCTGAACACTCCGGTAGTGCTCTGGCGAGACGATGCCGGCGAACCGGTCGCATTTGAAGATCGATGCTGTCACCGGGGCGCGCCGCTGTCGAAGGGCAGGAAGGAGGGCGACTGCGTTCGATGCATGTATCACGGGTTGAAGTTCGATAGGACCGGGGCATGCGTGCAGATTCCAGGTCAAACCAGGATTCCGCCTTCGGCACGCGTGAAGGTCTTTCCAGTCGTCGAGCGGCACAACTGGATCTGGATCTGGATGGGAGACCCCTCCCGTGCGGACGTTGACCTGATCCCGGATACGCATTGGCTTGATGACCCCGCATGGCGCTATCAGGAGGGCTATACGCACTATGCCGGCGCGAACTACCTGCTCATTGCTGACAATCTGCTGGATCTGGCGCACCTTCCGTACGTGCATCCGTCAACACTGGGAGGTAGCGAGGACTATGCGGAAAATCCCGCTAAAGTCGAGTCCGTCGATCGCGGCGTCCGCGTAACCCGTTGGGCCATGAATACGAGCGTTCCTGCGTTCATTCAGGAGGTCAAGCCGTACGCCGGGAAGATCGACCGCTGGAATATCTATGAGTTTCTGGTTCCTGGTATCTTCATCATGGATTCCGGAGTTTCACCGGCGGGTACAGGCGCACCCGATGGCGTGCGCGTCGATGCTGCCGAGTTTCACGGCTGTCAGGCTTTGACGCCGGAAACGGAAAACTCAACACACTATTTCTTCTGCCACCCACATAACTTCGCTCTCGACCGGCCGGACGTCACCGCATCGATTCATCAGAGTGTCATTACTGCCTTCGAAGAAGACAAGGAAATGGTGACGGCGCAGGCCGAGAGCTTGGCCTTGGAGCCCTATTTCAAGATGATTCCGATCGCCGCGGATGGTGCACTAGGTCGGTTCCGGCATCTTGTGAGTACGATGCTGAAGGAAGAGGCCCAGCAGGCGGAAGCGGTGCCGGCGGCGCCATTGCATCGTGCCGCGATGATGGAGGTCAGCAAATAATGCCGCGCGTATTGGTTGGAGATCTGCCCGTCTTCTATCGCTCCGAAGGGGACCCAGCGCTTCCGGCATTAATTCTTGCGCATCCGGTAGGCTCAGACCATGGGATCTGGGATGCTGTGGTGCCCGGCCTGACGTCGCACTTTCGCGTCGTCCGCTACGATTTGCACGGGCACGGTGCCACGGATATCGTGGCCGAGGAGTACACGGTCGGCCGTCTCGCTGATGATCTGCTCGGTCTGGCAGATGCCCTTGAGATTGAAAGGTTCTCGTTTTGCGGCATCTCGCTGGGTGGCCTCACGGGGCTCGAGTTGGCGGCTAGGCGCGGCGGTCGGATTGAACGCCTCATCGTTGCAAATGCTGCCGCGAAGCTGCCATTGACCCCCGAGCAATGGAACGAGCGAATCAAGAAGGTGAGAGGCGAAGGGATGGCAAGTCTTGTTGCGGGAATGACCGAGAGGATGTTCTCCGCCGAGTTTCGCCGAGACCGCCCGGCGAACTTTCATACGGCGGTGAGTACATTTGTACAAATGTCGCCTCTCGGCTATGCAGCCGGGATGGCGGCCCTCCGGGATGCGGATCTCCGGCCTAGCCTGCAATCGGTAGCGGTGCCTACGCTGATCGTGGGAAGCCAACTCGACCAGGCGGTGCCTCCGGAGGCCGTTGCTGCGATGTCCCAAGGCATACCTGGAGCGTCGTTGCAAGTGCTTGACGGTGGCCATCTATCGGCTGTCGAGAATCCGGCGGGCCTGACGCGCGCCGTCCTGAACTTCGCGTCCGACCAGTAGCGAGTCGCCCAGGATTGCCAGGCTGCGCATCCCCCTGGTCGTCTGGCGAACGCTGTTGACAGCGGTTGCGATCGTTTCATTGATCGCTCAGAACATATTCCGGTGTTGCCGGCAGGACTGTACGGCAACGCGTGCCCTTGCACGGATCTCCCGCGTACCGATGCATCGGTGGCCTAGCTACAGGATTGAGTCATGAACCTGAAAGACCCTAGCCTCCTTCGTCACGAAGCCTTCATTAACGGCGAGTGGCAATCTGCCGACGATGGTGCCACCTTCGAAGTCGTCAATCCGGCGAACGGCGTATCGCTCGGCAGCGTACCCAGAATGGGCGCCATTGAGACCCGACGTGCCATCGACGCTGCCAACGTGGCGTGGGATGCCTGGAGAAAGCGAACCGCGAGGGAGCGCGGAACCATCCTGAGGCGCTGGTACGACTTGATGTTGCAGCATGCAGACGATCTCGCGCAGATTCTAACCGCAGAGCAGGGCAAGCCCCTTACCGAAGCGAGGGGTGAGATTGCCTATGCGGCGTCGTTTCTCGAATGGTTCGCGGAGCAGGGAAAACGCGTGTCCGGTGAGACCTTAGCGAGCCCCGCGGCGGATAAACGCCTACTCGTCACCAAGGAGCCGATTGGCGTCTGTGGTGCAATAACACCCTGGAACTTCCCGGCGGCAATGATCACGCGCAAGGTCGGTCCGGCGCTTGCGGCAGGTTGCCCCATTGTGGTCAAGCCGGCAGAGGCCACACCCTTTACGGCGCTGGCGATGGCCGTGTTGGCGGAGAGGGCGGGGGTGCCAAAGGGCGTCCTGAATATCTTGACCGGAGACCCAAAATCGATCGGTGGCGAACTGACAACCAACCCGGTTGTTAGAAAGCTCTCGTTCACGGGTTCGACGAACGTCGGGCGTTTGTTATTGACGCAGAGCGCAGCCACGATCAAGAAGGTGTCCCTGGAACTTGGCGGCAACGCGCCGTTCATCGTCTTTGACGATGCCGATATCGATGCCGCGGTTGAAGGCGCCATCGCCTCCAAGTTTCGGAACAGCGGTCAGACATGTGTCTGCACGAACCGGTTCTATGTTCACGACCACGTATACACCCGATTTGTCGACGGGCTCGTCGATGCCGTGCGCCAGCTCGAAGTCGGGAATGGAACTGACGAGGGGGTGACGATCGGTCCGCTTATCGATGAGGCCGCGGTGCGCAAGGTGGAGGCGCATATTGAGGACGCAGTCGAGAAGGGCGGAGCAGTCGTCGCTGGCGGAAAGCGACATCGCCTCGGTCAGGGATTCTTCGAACCCACTGTTTTGACCGGCGCCACGCCGCAGATGAGGGTCGCACGCGAAGAGACATTCGGTCCGCTGGCTGCAGTCTTCCGGTTCACTTCTGATGAAGAGGTGGTGCGTTTGGCAAATGATACCGAGTTCGGCCTGGCGGCCTACGTTTTTTGTCGCGATATCGGCCGCGTCTGGCGAGTGGCCGAAGCACTCGAGTACGGAATGGTCGGCATCAACACCGGCTTGATCTCCAACGAGGTAGCGCCGTTCGGCGGGGTTAAGCAATCTGGCCTCGGTCGCGAAGGCTCTCATTATGGGATCGATGACTATTTGGTTATCAAATACCTGTGTGTGGGTCATGTCTAGGAGGCTGGCGGTAGTTGCCTCTGATTCCGGGGGGCTCGGGAGTTGGCTTGCGTGGTGCACCCGGACTGGGCTCGCCAACCGCTAGTCGCTCCTTGAGTGGAATTTTTCTGAATATTGGTCACCGGCCACCTCAATGCCGGTTGTGTGGGGATGGGCATCGATTCCGATAGCACGGTCTTCATCTGCTTGCACGCAGTGATACGGATGTTGTGAATGCACCGCACGCATTGTATTAATTAATTTGACCGTGTTGACCACGCACACATGGCCATCTAATCTAAATCAATTAACTGAAGAGACGAGAACTAGCGCAGGCGAAATAATCGTGCGGGCGTGGACTAACCAAGGACGTTCTCTTCTTCATCCTAACTTCAGCACTGGTCGGAAATCAAAAGTTTGCGTTAAGAATCGCCGCACCGAATGGCATCGGTAGCGGGCGAATATAAATCGACTTCTGCTAAAACGTAGAAGCATTTGGAGACAGCCATGACCCCCACAGAAAAAAGTCGCTTGCGTGCCGCGGACGATGCTCTCTATCGGAAGGTAAGCCTTCGCGTGATCCCCTTCCTCTTTGTCGCCTACGTTGTTGCCTTCATCGATCGAATCAATATCGGATTCGCGCAGTTGCAAATGAAAGGGGATCTGGGTTTCAGTGATGCGGTGTACGGCCTGGGAGCAGGGATCTTCTTCCTTGGCTATTTCTTCTTTGAGGTGCCTAGCAATCTCTTATTGCATCGGATTGGTGCTCGCCGGACCTTCATGCGGATCATGGCATGTTGGGGCTTGGTATCTGCTGGCATGGCATTCGTGGTCACGCCCTGGCAACTCTACGCCATGCGCTTTCTGCTTGGATTGTTCGAGGCTGGTTTCTTTCCCGGTATCGTGCTCTACCTCACTTATTGGTTTCCATCAAATCGGCGCGCCACGGTGACATCATGGATGTTCGTCGGCGTCGCCGTGGCCGGCGTGGTGGGAGGTATCGTCTCGGGCGCGATCATGGGGAATACCGACGGTTTGCGCGGATTCAAAGGCTGGCAATGGATGTTCATCCTGGAGGGAATTCCCGCCGTGATTCTCGGAATCCTGGCTTACTGGATGATCGAGGATAGTCCCCGTACGGCGTCGTGGCTGTCCGTACAGGAGCGCGACACGCTGTTGCTTCACCTGAGCGAGGAGGACAAGAGTAAATTGGGCGGGGCATCCCATTCGCTGATGGATGCGCTCAAGGATGTTCGGGTGTACTTTCTGTCCGCTGTCTATTTTTCGCTGGTGTGCGGAACCATGGCCATCAGCTTCTGGCTGCCAACGGTGATCAAGGGTGCCGGCGCGAGTACGGTATTTGAAGTCGGCTACCTGAGCGCGATTCCCTATGGGATCGGCGCAGTTGGCATACTGCTCATCTCCAAGAGCTCGGATTCGACACAGGAGCGTCGCTGGCACTACCTGGCATGCACGGTGTGTGGCGGAATCGCGCTGTTCTTGCTGGCCTTCCGCACCGATAGTCTTCCGACCGTGCTCGCGTTACTGGCCATCGCTGTCACGTTCTCGTTCTCCGCCCTGCCAATCTTCTGGGCAATTCCTCAACGATACCTCTCCGGTGCAGGGGCTGCTGGTGGGATCGCCGTCATAAGCAGCCTCGGGCAGTTGGGTAGCTTCTTCAGCCCGACCATGATCGGTTGGATCAAGGCAACGACCGGTCGGCTTGATAACGGTCTGTTCGTTCTGGGTACCTTGATGATTCTTGGGGGCGTTGCCTTGTTCATCACCATGGGGAGCCTGGAGAGGACGCGCGCGAAAGAGGTGATCCTCAAACCTGCAGAAGGCTGACCCGCAGCACCGGCTCGAAGGCACCGTCTCCTGGCGCGACGGCGGCTTCTGTCTTCAGGAAGCCGGAGCGAGAACTCGCCGGAACAGGCAGTCCGCGGAGCGGTCTTGGCGCTATCACGGGCGATGCCAACCATAGTTGGGATACACCAGAGAAAACAATAGGAGGGGAAGACCGCATGATCACACGACGTCAATTCATGATCGGAACTGGCGCGACGCTAGCGAACTTCGGGGTCAACGCGCAGGACGCCGTGACGCGCATTGTGGTCGGATTCGCGGCCGGCGGCTCGACCGATGCAATGGGAAGGCTCATTGCCCACGCCCTTCAAAAAGGCGGCGGGAACTATATCGTCGACAACAAGGCTGGAGCCGGAGGTCGTTTGGCCGCCGCCGACGTCAAGAACGCCACACCGGATGGGAAGACGATCCTGCTAACGCCGGATCCAATGATGGTGATTTACCCTCATGTCTACAGAAAGCTTCCCTACGACCCGATCGCCGACTTTCAGGCCGTGACGCCAATCGCTTCTGTGCCGATGGGGATCGCCGTGGGGCCAATGGTCCCTCCGAATGTTAAGACCCTGCTCGATTTTGCCAAGTGGTGCCGGGCGAATCCGAGCCTGGCAGCCTATGGTTCAGCGGGAGCCGGCACCTCGCTGCATTTCATCGGCGTCATGTTTGCGCGCGCCAATAGCTTGCAGTACACGCATGCACCTTATCGTGGCGGAGTGCCGGCGGCGCAGGATGTGTTGGGGGGACAGATCGCCTCCTGCATCAATGTAATTAGCGAGCTTCTGCCATTACTGCCCACCGGAAAGATTCGCATCCTGGCAGTGTCTAGCCCCTCGCGCTCGCGCTTTCTTGCGGATGTCCCGACCTTCAGAGAGTCCGGCTATCCGGCACTTGAATCCCAGGCATGGTTTGGGATGTTCGTGCCGGGGAGGACCCCGGCATCCTCAGTCGAGCGTCTGAATGCCGCGGTCACAGCAGCGTGCCAGAGCCTAGCGGTTCGCGATGGACTGTCGAGTTTGGGCTATGACGTCTTCACCGCGTCGCCCAAGCAGTTCACCGATCTTGTCCGTGCGGATTTCAGCCGATGGGGGCCCATTGTCAAAGCAACGGGATACTCCGCCGACGATTGATGAGACGGGCGGCGGCGCGATTTGACTTCGATGTTTCAATAAGGATCTAACATGCCACTCCATATGCAGGAACAAGCGCGCGAAAGTGAGCTTGTTATTCCACTAACTGACGCCGAATGGCAGGCTCGAGTTGAACTTGCTGCCTGCTATCGAATCTTCGACATGCTGGGCTGGACGGAGATGATCTTCAACCACATCACGCTGCGAATCCCCGGGCCGGAGCGCGTCTTCCTGATTAACCCGTTCGGGCTGCAGTACCACGAAGTGACGGCCTCCAACCTGGTCGCGGTTGACATCGACGGCCATCCGGTTCGACCGGGGCAACAGCCCATTAATCGCGCAGGCTTCGTGACGCACAGTGCGATCCATGGGCGGGTAAACGGTGCCCATTGTGTGATGCACACCCACACGACGACGGGCTGTGCGGTTTCCTGTTTAGAGGATGGGCTGTCGCACGACTCCTTTTATGGGGCGCAGCTCCATGGTCGAGTGGCGTACCACGACTTTGAAGGGGTCACCGTCAATCCGGCGGAACAGGAGAGGATGCTGCGCAGCATCGGCGACAAGAAGGTGGTGATTCTCCGAAATCACGGCCTGTTGAGTTTGGGGAGCACCATTCAGGAGGCATTCCTGTGGCTGTGGACCTTGCAACGCGCCTGTGACGTGCAGATTGCTGCGGCTGCCGCAGGGCGTGTCAGACGCCTTGGGTCGGCCGTGTTTGCGCAAACGGAGAAGGAGGCCGGAGCGGCGGAGGCCATCGTATGCGAGATGACTTACGCGTCGATGCGACGCAAGCTCGATGCGCTGGATGATAGCTATCGGCTTTGATTGGGGGACAAGGTGAATCCTACAGAGCCGGAGCGATCGCCCCTGAAGGTGACGGTCGTTGGCCTTGGCGCCGTCGGCGGCTTAATCGCAGGCCGCCTCGCGCGCGCGGGGAATGACGTTTCCTCGGTTGCTCGCGGAGACACCCTGAACGCCGTGCGCAGGCATGGCCTGCGTGTTATTGAGCCAGTGCCTAACTCGGCAGAGACTGTCACGTACCTCGCGCCGGTGAGGGCGGTTCCGGATGCAGGCGAACTGGGGCCACAGGACTTGGTTGTTGTTGCCGTCAAGGCGACAGCGCTGAAGGACATTGTTGGCGCTATGTCGCACCTGATGGGACCACACACAGTCATTCTGTCCGCCATGAATGGGGTGCCATGGTGGTTCTTCAGCGGGCATCCCGGGCCGCTTAGAGGGACCTGCCTGTCTACGGTGGATCCGGGCGGCATTCTGTCTGCACACATGCCAGCCGAGCGGGTCTTGGGTGGCGTTGTTATGTGGAGCAGCAGTTGCCCCTTTCCCGGCGTTGTTCGCTTGGGCTTGGGCAATCGCCTTACATTGGGCGAGGCAATGGGCGGCATGAGTGGCACAGTCGAACGCCTGGCCGCGATTCTGACTCGGGCCGGCTTTGAGATTGCCAAGTCCAGCGATGTGCGCAAGGACGCCTGGTACAAGCTGTGGGGAAACATGACCGCGAACCCGGTGTCGGCAATGACCGGTGCCACCTACGACAGAATGCTTGCCGACCCGCTGGTCATGCGCTTTATCTACGATTGCATGGAGGAGGCATCCACGATTGGGGCGAAGATCGGGTGCGCCATTGACCAGAGCGGGGAGGATCTCATGGTGACGGCTGGCAGGAGCTTAGGACCGTTCAAGACATCGATGCTTCAGGATGTCGAGGCTGGCAGGCAAATCGAACTGGACGCGCTACTGGCCGCGGTGCGAGAGATCGGGGTGCTGGTCGGCGTTCCAACGCCTCGCATTGATGCGCTGTTCGGCTTGTCTCGGCTGCACGGGCGGATGCATGGCATATATCCGGATGAGGGTTGAGCCGCGCTACGGTGCCTGAGGGTGCGACTTGTGGACTCTTTGAGGCCCGCCGAGTTGGGTGTCGTGGCAGGACTTTCCCTTTGCTGGTATCTCGCTGCCTGGAGCGACGCGAGGTAGCTGGCCAAGTCGGCCTCTGTCCTAAACACGCCGCATCGATCTTGGTGGCCCCCCTGCCGCGGCTGTCGCGGTCCAGGGGAGACTGCCGTGCGCTGTCAGTTTCGAGTTGGCCTCGAGGAAGAACCACTATGCTCCGGAGCGCGTCAACGTTGCAGTCGTGAATCCTTTGCGGTGGAATGGCCTGCTTTGCAGTGCTCAAAGAGGCGCTTTTTTGGCGCGCTGGTTGTGGCACGGCGGGAGGGTGCAAGCAATGGGGCGAGCGGCCGTCACGCCCAAAAGCGGTATCACAGGCCGGTCAGTGCACAATTAGGATTTCGCCTTAAATGCCGGTGTCTTGATAACCTCGGCGCCCATGTCGGCCAGGTTCTGCGTTGCCCACGGGCCGGCTAGCACGCGGGTCAGGTCCAGCACCTTGATGTGTCCCAACGTCGACTTCACGGACTTCATGTTTGTCGGTCTCCTTGCGTTCTCGTATATGACGGCAGGAGTAAGGTTAGTGAGTTTGAGGGATCGACGTCCAATATCGAATTGTGAGTTAGCGATAAATAGCTTGTATCGCCGGGAAGTTCGTGGTTGATAAACAGCGTCTATTGCCAAAGCCAGTTTTCATATTGGACAGCGCACGGCGTTTTCTTTAGCCTTTGCAGCCAGGACCAGACACAGACAAAAGGAGACGCCGATGTCCGTCACGCCCAAGTTCCTCCGTTATGAACAGCGGGGCCACGTCGTCACGCTGATGTTGAACGAGCCGCAGCGGCGCAATCCGTTGACAGGCAATACAGCGGTGGACGAATTCCTCGACGCCATCGACCGCATCGAGTCCGACGCCAGCGTGCGCGCTGTGATCATCACCGGCGCGGGCACGGCGTTCTCGTCCGGCGGCAGCATCAACGACATGGAGCGCCAGGCGTCCGGCGCGGTGCCGGGTATGGAGATCCGGCACGACTACCGACGCGGTATTCAGCGTCTGCTGCTGGCGCTGTTCAATCTCGAAGTGCCGGTGATCGCCGCCGTCAACGGACCGGCCATGGGGGCGGGCCTTGACCTGGCCTGCACGTGCGACATACGCATTGCGTCGGAGAATGCGCTGTTCGCCGAGAGCTTCGTCAAACTGGGCATCATCCCGGGCGACGGTGGGGCCTGGCTGCTGCCGCGCATCATTGGCCTGTCGCGGGCGGCGAAAATGACGTTCACGGCGCGCCCCATCGATGCCCGCAAGGCTCTGGAGTGGAACCTCGTGTCACAGGTGGTTCCAGCCGATCAGTTGCTTGCCGCAGCCAACGAGTTGGCCGAGGCCGTGGCGGCCAATCCGCCGCACGCGGTGCGCATGGCCAAGCGGCTGCTGCGCGAGGGGATGCATACGCGGCTCGACACGCTGCTGGAGCTGTCGGCGAGCTTCCAGGCCCTGTCGCACCAGACGGCGGACCATCGCGAGGCGGTGTCGGCGTTCCTGCAGAAGCGCAAGCCGTGCTTCACCGGCAGCTGATCCGGCACGATGGGAACGGCCAAGTCGGAACGCCGCGCCGACAGCGTAAGCAGGACGGACGGGCGGGCGACGGATAACATGCGGGCTTGGCGATTCCCTTCGCGGCTTTTCTCCCCAGTCATGGACCTCCGACGCATCCGGCATTTTGTGATATTGCCCGAAACCCTCAACTTTCGCCACGCCGCCGAGCGGCTGCACATCGCCCAACCCGCGCTGACGGTCTCGATCCAGAAGCTGGAGGCCGAGCTTGGTGTTACGCTCTTCACCCGCGACCCGCGCGGCGTGGCGCTGACGCCTAGCGGCGAAGTGGCGCTGGCCGAGGCGCGGCGCGTGCTGTTCCATGCCGAGCAGTTCCGAGCGTCCGTAAACGCCGCTGCCGCCGGCATAGCGGGGACGTTACACGTAGGCTTCGTCGGCTCGGCGACCTATTATAGTCGGGCGGGCTGAAGCCTTAGTTAGGGGGGCGCGACGCGTCTTGGCCCGTGGCGCGGCCTTGACTTGCTTTTGCTTCAGCCAGTATCTACGTTAGAGGCGGACGGGCATATTTCAGCGCGAATGTAACTTGAACGATTCCCCCAGCATACCCGCGCGATCGACGCAGGAAATGCGATTTCGGCCATTGTCCTTTGCGTGATACAACTGCGCGTCGACTAGGTTGAGGAACGCGGTCGGGTCCATGCGCTCAGTCGGCACGATCGTGCCGACGCCGAAGCTCGCCGTCACGCACTGGTTGTACGGCGAGCGCACATGCGCAATCGCTTCCTCCGCGATAAAAGCGCGGCAGCGTTCGGCGATTCTCACAGCGGCCTCCGCATCGGTGTCGGCCAACACCAGCAAGAATTCCTCGCCGCCGAAGCGGACAAGCACATTGCCCGGGCCGGCCACTTCGCCCAGCAGGCGGGCGATCCGCTTCAGACATTCGTCCCCCTGCAGGTGGCCGTAGTAATCGTTGTACGACTTGAAGAAGTCGATATCAATCATGATTAACGACAGCGGCTTGCCGTCTTCTTTCGCTGTCGCCCATTCGCGTTCCATCACGCTGTTGAACATGCGGCGGTTGCCTACTCCCGTCAGGCTGTCTCTGAACGAAAGGTGTTCGAGTTCCTTCTGCAGTTGCGCGAGCTTTTCCTCGGTGCGCTTGCGCTCGCTGATGTCGAACATAAAGCCGATCAGTGAATCGACATCGCCGTTGGCGTTGCGCACGACGTGCACGACGTCGCGCAACCATATGTATCCGCCGTCGCGCGTGAGCGCGCGATAGTCGGCTTCGTGATCTGTGCCCGCCTGCGACTGTGCGACGCAAAACTCGACCACCGCTGTGCGGTCGTCCGGATGCATACGCTCGGCCCAATCGTTGACGTTCCTCCAGGTCGACGGCGCCCAGCCCAAGAGTGCTTCGATCTGCGGACCGATGTAGACGAATTCCATAGTCGCCCAGTCGATTCTCCAGGGGATGGCTTTGGTCGATTCCAGCAGGGTTCGGTATACGGCACTGTCGTCGTCACCGAACACACGGTTCGGCTGGGCAACGGTTTCTTGATGCCGCAAGAAGGCGGCCTGTAGCGTGCTCTCCGGGTTATCGTGGCAGGTCATGCTGGTTGTGCTTGCAGTTGCTGTAGTGACGCTGATTGTATTAACGACAGCTTGTGCCGGTTCCTGAAGGGGGCTGGACCGGCTATCCTGCCGTTCGCGGCTTCGGCGTCCGCTCGGTTTCGAGACGCATTTTTACGTCGATCAGCCCGCTTCAGTGGCTATCGATGCCGTTCGAGAAGTCGGTCTGGAGTCCAAAGAAGACGCGCTACACTGTAGCCTTGTTTCGCCAACGCCGCGGCGGGGCATTGACCAAAGCAGGCATGCGGGCCGCCCGTCACGTTTCGCGCGTCCACCCGATCCGGTGCCGTTCCTGCGTGGCCTCATGCCGCGCATCGTCTTCGGTGTGCAGGTAGGCGCTAGTGGTCGAGATGGAAGCGTGCCCGAAATTGTCCCGCACGAAACGCAGGTCCACCTGCTGGTCCGTCATATGCGACCCCGCGGTATGACGCAGCCAGTGCGCCGACGCGCTGGCCAGCACTGCGGCCCGGCTTTCCCACTCGGGGCCACGCGCGCGCAGGCGCGCGGCGGCCATCCCGAACACCTCCTTCAGCACCAGATGCAGCGCGCCGCGTGACAAGGGCTTTTCCTTGCCGATGATCGGCAGCACGATCGGGCGCTCCTCACCGGGCAATGGCATCGGCGACAGGCCGTGAGCGCTGCGATAGCGCGCCAGCTCCACCATCAGCTCGCCGGTGGCTGGTACCAGCCGCGTCTTGTTGCCCTTGCCAGTCACCTCCAGCCACCAGCGCTCGACGCCCTCCCGGTCGCGCCGGCAAAAGAACGCGCCCATCCGGGTCTCGGCCACTTCGGCCGCACGCAGGCCGCCAAGATACAGCACCGTGAAGAGCCAGCGGCAGCGCGCGGCGTGCAGGCGGTCGCGCTCGGTCGCACTGTCGATCGTCCCCGGCATCGCCTCGATGGTGTCCTTGACCACCTGCCACATCTCGTGGCTCAGGTAGCGCGTGACCCGCGGCTTGGACTGGCCGCGCCGGCTGCGTGCTAGGGACAGTGGGTTGCCGGCGAGGTAGCCGGCGTCCACCAGCCAGGCGAACAGCGTATTGAGGATCACCATCGCATGCCGCGCGCTGGCCGGGGAGAGCGGGCCGGCGAACGGCCGCCAGTCCGGCGCGCCGCGCGCGAGCTTCTTGCGCGACGCCATGACCCAGCGCCAGGCGGGCTGGGGATCGGCCAGGAAACGCTCGTACAGCAGCAGATCCTCATGGGTGAGCGACGACAGCGGCTTGCCGTGCTGCAGGACGGCCCACAGCAGCAAGCGCTCGACCTCGCGCCGATAGGTCTGCAGGGTGGCCGGCGTGTCGGTATAGCGGGCGAGCCAGGCGGTGACGGCGGCCAGATCGTCGGCGGCCGAGATCTGCGGGGTGCCGCCGCGCGCCCGGTTGCTGCCGGCGGCGCCGGAGAGCGCGGCGGGCAGGGCCAGGCGCTCGATCGGGGTGGCCGGCAGGGCAGTGAAGGCAGCGTGGGGAAGCGGGGTGGGTTCCATCGGTGCGTCGGGCATCATGGCGTAAGTGTAGCCGTAATTATAGACAGAATGACATTTATGTCTAAAGATTTGACGATTTATTCAGTAAATTAACGTATTACGTAGTAATATAATAGAAAACTCCACGAACGTTCCACGTAGAACATGACCGCCAGCCCGCTCGATCACCCGCCGCCCACGCCTGGCGACGCCGCCCCAGAGGCCCAGCTCGCCGCCGACGTGGCCGCGCTGCGTGCGCAGTTCCCCGAGACTCGCACGCTCTACCGCGAGGTCTGCGCCTTGCTGTTCTTCAGGTATGGCATCACCCCCACCGCCAACAAGCTCTACGGGCTGGTGCGCAAGGGCAGCATGGGCACGCCGACCGAGGTGCTGGCGCAGTTCTGGCAGGATTTGCGCGGCAAGATGCGCGTGACCATTGACCAGCCCGGGCTGCCGGATGCGCTCAAGGCGATCGCGGCCGACGCCGTGCAGTCGATCTGGCAGGCCGCCAACGAGGCCGCTAGCGGCGAGCTGGCCGCGCTGCGGGCAGAGGCGCGGCTGCAGGCGAGCGAGGCGGAGGCGCAGCGCGACCAGGCGCGGGCCGCGCTGGTCGTAGTCGAGCAGGAGAAAGCCGCCGTACAGGCCGGGCTCGACGCCGCCCAGCGGGCCGGCGCGGCGCTACAGGGGGAGCTGGACGCCGAGCGCCAGGCCCACGCGGCCGCGCAGGCGCGCCAGGAGGAGGGCCGGCGTCAGATCGAGGCGCTGGAGCGGCAGCTGGGCGAAATGCATACGCAGTTCTCGGCGGACCTGGAGCGCACCCGCGAGCAGGTGGCCGTGGCGCAGGAACGCGCGACGGCCACCGAGCGCCGCGCGCTGCGCGAAATCGACCAGGAGCGCACGCTGCGGCAGAAGGCCGAGCAGGTGGTCGCGGACCTGCGCACCGAGCTGGCGGCCATGCAGGCGAGGGCGCAAGACGCCGCCGTGGCCGGCGCGGAGGCGCGGGCGCGCCTGTTAGCCGAGCGCGACACGCTCAGCCGGCAACTGGCGGAGGCCGAGCAGGCGCTCCGGCGCGGGCAGGTGGCCCAAGACGGGCTGCGGGCGGAACTGGAGACGGCAGTGCGGCGGGCCGAGCGGGCCGATGCGCAAGCCACAGCCACGCGCCGCCTGGTATCGCCCAGGCGCCGGGCGCCGGCGACACGGACCAAGTTCAAGCCTGGGGCGGCCTGAGGGGGACGCCGAGGCGTCGGACGGCATTTATCCACCGCGCGAGGGGACAAGCCTGTGGAAAAGCCGCGCCGGGGCGGGTGGCCAGCGGCGCCGTTGGCGTTGATTAAAATTTAAGCAAAGAGGGCGACGCGGAATCCGGCGTCTCCCCGAATCGGTTCACCTACACCATGTCGATTGAAATCGAGCGCGCACAAGCGATCACCTGGATTCGCATCCAGATGGCCCAGCATGGCCTGACTCTGGCCCAACTGCAGGCCACCGGCTGTTTTGCCGAGCCAGCACCGATCCCATCGCCGGGGGCGGCGTGCTACCGCAACGCGCACGGGCAGGGCTGGGACGGCCGCGGCGCCATGCCGGACTGGCTGCAGCGGGCGGTCCACGCCGGGCAGACGGTGGAACATTTCCGGGTGTCCAGTGCGGGAGTCACGGGGCGCGCCGTGAAGGCGAGTTCCGATTTGAAAACAGTCGGTTAGCTGGCGGTGTGGCGGATTTTTGACGATTACCCACACCGGCAGATTAGGCAAAGTGCTCTGTAGGCGACGGCGACACCGCCACCGCCGGCGGTCTGCTATCGCAACACCGAAGGGCTGACTAGGGACGGACAGGGGGGATACCCATCTGACCGCGGCAACAGCGGATCTGCCGTCGGCCGCATCCCTTGTGATAGTGGATTTCCCTTATCTTGGCGCGCAGCCCAGAGCGCAGTTTTGAAGAAGTTGACTGTATGATATACATCAAAGAGCACTTTTCACCTAAACCTTTTGGGGTACGGGCACAGAGTGTGATACTTTTCTCCCCTTGAAAATTCACTTATAAGTTAATATCTTGCAAATAGCCGCCGTTATCCAACACACGTGGACCGTGTACGAGTGCATGACCGCTCGGGGTGATGGCGTCCTTGCCGAAATGAAAGCTGGTGACTTTGACCGCTGCGCTGCCTTTCTTGAGCACGTGGCGGAGCATGGTCCGGAGGTCTTCGCGGAGAACCGCACGCACCACGTGGGCGACGATCCGAAGATCTGGCAGTTTGATGTGACCGGGACACTGCGCTTGCTCTACTTCTACGACGCGGGCAAAGTGATTGTTCTTTCGAAGTTGTTCTACAAGGCTGGTGGTAAGTCTGGGAAGACTCCCAAAACCCTGATCAAGGCGGCGCAGGCTCTGTACGCCGAGTATCAGAAAGCCAAGCAGAACGGTACCCTCAAGTATCTCGATGGAGAGGAAGATGAAGATTAGCAACCGCTACAAGGATGCATTCCAGCGGGCACGGCAATCTCATGAGTATTGGACAGAACGAGCGCTGCTCGAGCTTTCTCGACAACTCGTCGAGACAATGAAGAAGTCCGAGCTTACGCAAAAGGCTCTGGCCGAGAAAATGGGAAAGAAGCCATCGTTTCTGAGTCGGCTTTTTAAGGGTGGCCACAACGTCACCATTGCGACGGCGTCCGAAGTCGCCCATGCCTTGGATATGCATCTTGAAATCAGACTGGAGCGCAATTCCAATGTGATTGGTCGGCAATCGTTTAGTGTAACCAGTGGGATAGATGATGCCACTCCCAACCAAGGAGTCGTTGTTCGCAGCCGCAAGTTTCAATTGGTGAAGTGCGCGAACGATAGTTACACCTCCGGTGTTGAACGGTGCAATATGGCAACCGCTGTTGGACAACGCCTCACAGCATGAATCAGCGACTTCTCGAAAAGGTTCTACCCCATTTGCATATCCAGGCTGCCTATCCGACGAAGGTGGAAGCCAAGGTTGCGCAATGGTTTGATCGGCGACAGGTCTTCGGAAGTTTCACTCGCGTCAATTGGACAACGGGTGATATCTCCGTTGCGGAGATTGCTTTTCCGGGCGACGAAGGCGATGAGAGCGCCAAGCGTACGAACTTCATGAAGTTCATTGTTTGCACGCGAACCCGCATTGTTCGCATGAGCGACGCAGGCGTGCCTGGCGACGCTGATGATCTTAATGACGATGATGTCATCTTTGACTTGCAAGCAGACTTTGCGGTGGAGTACGCGGTTATGGACGTCCAGCCGGATGACCTACCGCAAGACGGTGTTGCGGAGTTCGCTTCGCACAATATGCCCTACCACCTCTGGCCGTACTACCGACAGTTCGCGCAAGATCTGGCGATGCGATTCCAGGTACCGATTCCGACAATTCCATCCTATCGGGTTCCCAAGACACATCAGCCCAAGAAGAAATGAAGCAAACGAAGCCCTGATAAATAGGCGGAGCACGCTCGACTACGAAAAACGGAACGAAGATTCAAGCGCTTCCGCGTCTAAGGCTTTGGAGGCAAATGCGAAATGAGTCGTGACATCATCCGGCCGGGCGGGGCTCTCAATATCCGGAATGCAGGCGCGGACAGATATGAGGCAACGATTACGCTTCCGCCCGATGACGCGGGCCGTGCGGCGCGTGAATGCCCGAACACAGAATGTTCGCCTGGTTATTTTAAAGTAAAGCTTGGTACCGGCCTGTCCGACCAGCAGTCCATGTACTGTCCCTATTGCCGCAGGGAGGCAGGGACAAGTGAGTTTCATACACAGGAGCAAGCCCGTTACGCCAAGGAGCTCGTGCTCAATGAGGTTCGTGCTGGCGTCAATAGTATGCTTCGCGACGCCTTGGACTTAGGTGCCTCAGGGCGTCGCAAGTTCGGTGGTGGGCTTATCTCAATGGAGATGAGTGTTAAGTCATCGCCCATACCCAGTGTGCGTCCGCCATTGGAAGATGAAGTTAGGCGGGATGTCATTTGTCCGCATTGCGCGCTTGACCAGACGGTATTTGGGCTCGCTGCCTGGTGTTCGGATTGCGGCAAGGACATCTTTCTTACGCATATTGAAGGCGAGCTCAACGTCGTGGATCGCATGGTCGGAGACATTGGCCGGCGAGAGCGAGAGCTCGGCCGAAGGGTTGCAGCAAAGGACCTTGAGAACTGCCTGGAGGACGCCGTGTCAATTTTCGAGGCGGCTATGAAAGCGATGACTCGTCGATTTCTTGAGGGGCTGGGCCACGATTCGAAGGGCGTCGACGAAATCTTTGGCAAAGGTAACGCGTTTCAGAACATCGAGCGGACGAAAAAGGTTCTTGCCAGGGTGCTAGGTGTGGTGCCGTTGGAGAACGTGCCGTGGGATGAACTCGGCGCCGCGTTCGAGAAGCGCCATCCCATTACACATAATCTCGGCGTGGTGGACCGGC
Source organism: Cupriavidus sp. GW823-FHT07A04 (assembly GCF_058794615.1). Classification (NCBI taxonomy): domain Bacteria; kingdom Pseudomonadati; phylum Pseudomonadota; class Betaproteobacteria; order Burkholderiales; family Burkholderiaceae; genus Cupriavidus; species Cupriavidus sp. GW823-FHT07A04. The sequence goes on along the minus strand of NZ_JBXAHA010000021.1, from coordinate 74,465 downwards.
AGTACATCCAGCGCGCAGAGAGCGGCGACAGGTACGGTCGCGAAGTTCGGGTAACGGCAGATGAGATTAAGGACGTGCTCGGGTATGTCCTGCGGACGCTCTTCTTAGTACATCAGGCCATGTGGCCGGCGCCACCAGGCAGCATGCTTCCTACTTCCTGAAGAAAGTGCGCTCTAGTCAATGCGCTGGAGCCCTCGAATCGTGAGTGCTCCAGAGGCGACTGCAAGTTGCACATGGAACTTCAGTTGCCGGCCGTGCACTGCCTAAGTGCTAAGGTCTCATGGTGATGCGGCTTACCTGGTCGCCGCGGCGCGTTGGCTCACTTGACGGGTGTGCAACGAAGAGGCCTATAGTTCTTTTGCACTACTGGAGTTGAGTCGCGCACGTACTCTTTGCTCTCCCCACCATCCCTGTTCTGCTGGACGATAGTGAGTTGAGCGGGCGTTGACGGACAGGATTTATCAAATCGCTGGGAAGAGGCATCGGATAGCTTCTCATGCTCGCCTGACTTTGTCGACTTACCAAGTTCTGTGCGAACCGCCTGTTCCTTATGTTCCAACAAAGCCATTATGCCAGATACGGCGAAAAGTACCAGCAAGAGAACGGCTCCGACAATCCCGCCCACCTTTGCCCAGACCTTTGTCTTCTGATATGACGGTTCCCCGCCCTTGATGGTCTCCCACTCCTTCTTCAAAAGTGTTCGGCCGATAGCCTCAGCTTCCGTGACGAGCACGGACACGCTCGCGCGGAGAGTATCTGCGTTCCTTTCTTCGCTGCGCTTCCATGCTTCCAGAAGAGCGAGAGCTTGGTCAATTTTCGCTTGGAAGTGTGGAAAGTCTGGGTCATCCGGCTTGAAATGAAGCTTTGCTAGGGCGTAAGAATTGTGAATAACCGCTCGGTGCTCTCGGAGAGCGTCAAAGATTTCCTCGCGAGCATTGGTCTGAGCTTGGTACTCCATCTCGACCATTTTGGCTTCCGGACTGTCCGAAACCGTTTGAGCTTCGTCGGTCTTTGGCTTCAGTTCTAGCCAGGCCTTTGCGCTTCGCGAGTTTTGGTTTCCTAGGGCAACGAGGTCGATAGCCAGTTCGCAATAGCTGCGAATCTGTGACAGCAAGGTTGCCATGGCCTGTCTGGCAGAGTCGGTCCATTGCTGGCGGAACTGGGTGACCTTGCTTTCCTTGTCATTGACCAACTTGACGAAAGTCGCCACTGCGGTGATGAAGCCGGCAAGCAGCGGGACAAGGAAACTGATGGCGGTTTTTTCCATGGTTGTCGGAGCAGGAACAATCCGTGATGTTCCGTCTGGTGCCGCCATTGTTCAACCCCACGCCAGCTGTATTTATTTTGCCTCTTCCTCTCCGTCAAGCGACGCGCCACAGCCGTTGTGGTCTCTGGGGTGATCGTCCTTTTGCTGCAAATTGATACGGTCGGGCTCCCGAATTTCCTGTGAATCAACGACTTGCGAAAAAGTCGACATTCTCGATAAAGGGGAGGTCGGAAAGCCTTGCTGCGAGCGGCTTTCCGGACGGTCACCGTATCAATCTGCAGCAAAAGGACGATCACCCCCAGAAGGGCGAGCAGGCGGTGGCGGATCTGCGCGCCGAACTGGCGGCCGGGCAGGCGAGGGCGCAGGAGGCCGCCGTAGCCGGCGCGGAGGCGCGGGCGCGGCTGCAGGCCGAGCGCGATACGCTCAGCCGGCAACTGGCGGAGGTCGAGCAGGCGCTCCGGCGCGGGCAGGCGGCCCAAGACGAGCTGCGGGCGGAACTGGAGACGGCAGTGCGGCGGGCCGAGCGGGCCGATGCGGAAGCCACGGCCACGCGCCGCCTGGTATCGCCCAGGCGCCGGGCGCCGGCGACACGGACCAAGTTCAAGCCTGGGGCGGCCTGAGGGGGACGCCGAGGCGTCGGATGGCATTTATCCACCGCGCGAGGGGACAAGCCTGTGGAAAAGCCGCGCCGGGGCGGGTGGCCACGGTATTCCCCCCATTTCTAGCGGTCGTTGGAAGTAGAGGCTAGGCCGTGATGGCCTATCGTTGTTTCAAGGTAATGCCGCCGAGCGCCATATTCGGGCGCTCGTGATTGCAAGACCACAACCATCTGGTGGCGTAGTCTTGAACCTCGGCAACGGTGTCGAACAAGTAGTGCACCAGCCAGTCATGCCTGACGGTCCGGTTGTACCGCTCGATGTAAGCACTCTGCTGCGGCCTGCCTGGCTGGATGAACTGCAGCTTGATTCCTCGCTTGCCGGCCCAGTCCTTCAGCGCTTCGCTGACGTATTCCGGGCCGTTGTCGCATCGGATCGCCTGCGGCTTGCCCCGCCACTCGATAATCTGATCCAGGGAACGGATCACCCGCGGCGATGGCAGCGAGAAGTCCACGTCGATACACAGCCCTTCACAGTTGAAGTCGTCGATAACGTTGAACAGCCGGATGCTGCGGCCGTCGGCCAGTTGGTCGTGCATGAAGTCTATGGACCAGCTTTCATTCCACGACTGTGGCACTGCCAAGGGCTCCGGCTGCTCGCGTACGCGCTTCGCTTTATCGCAAGCAGCTTGCCGCGCGGTTCGATTCGTGGCGTATTTTCACTGGCATCGCCAAAAATCCGTCCGCTGCCTTCTGAGTAGGAACGCCGCCTGCCAATGTTGCTGCCCGAGACCTTCAACGTGACAGCGCCGTTCGAACTAGTGATGGGCTACAAATATGGGGAAAAAGGCGGCATCGCGTCGCGCGAAGGATGTCCATGTTGAATCTTGATGAAGAGAAGGCCCTGTTCCAAAGCCTGTTGAGCGAGGCGGCGCGCACCGGCGCCCAGATCGGCCCGCTGATCCACGCGCAGAAGGCGCGCCTACGCGCCTACAGGCGGCGGGCCTCAGCGATGGGGACATCAATGACCTGATCCACGACCGCCATAGCCGGGCCGCCTATCGGCCCCGGTGGGCGCCCCGGGACACGCCCCTGCAGGTGCCCATGGTCGAGGTTGAGCAGGCGCGAGCGCTGGGGGCGCGGCGCAGTGCCGGTACAGCGCGCTGGGTAGCGCCGGCCGGCTCGGATCTGAACCGATTATGCGCTGGCTCGCGCCCGGCTGAGGCGGGCTTGGGGCTGGTTACGCCCCCGGGAAAAGACCGCCATTACGAGCCACAAAGAACCCGGGGTGCCGAATCCGGGGGCACCCATCTGCGGAGAACCCATACAATGTTTTGGCATTCGCGTCACGCGACCGAGCTTCTGGGCCGTGACGCTGGCCGCCGCCGTGGCCACTGGCCTGCTGGTGCTGCCTTGGGCAGCCCAACAAGCGTTGGACTGGCCCATTTCGCGGGGCGTCTAGCTGGGGCTCTTCACCACGGCGTTCTGGGGCAGTATGAGCCACGCCATGCCACCTGCTGGTACACGTGGCCGGCAGCGTGGCGGCTGCCCTTGTGCTGTCGGCAGGCTGGGTTGACGTGACTTGTGGCGGCCCACTTTTGCCCGCTCCGACGTCGCGGAATCGGCTAGACTGCTCGGCATTTACGGAATGAGACACCACTATGGCCAACGGAAGCCGCGTCTTTCGCACGGACGAAAGCCTTGCCGAGGAGGTGCGCACGCGCGACGCGATCGCGCCCTTCCTGTCGGCACGCGGCTACACCGTGCTGCACGACCAGCGCAAGCAGACCGGCACCGCGATCGCGCAATTCCTGCGCGTGCAGGCCCCGGACGGCACGGCCCTGCAGATGCGCGTGCGCCTGTGCTGGCGCCGCACCGACGAGCATCTCGCCGCGCGCACGATCTCGGCGGCGCAGTTGCGCGCGAAGCTCATCAAAGGCAGCTGGGACGACACGCTCGAATTCGTGGTGGCGCGCGACCGCGATGAAGGCAACACCCATCATCTATTGGTGCAGCGCGACGGCGACGACATCGTCTATGCCGCACTCATTCCCTTGGAAGCGTTGGCCGGAATCTGGCGCCGTCAGCGCGACGTGAGCGCCGAGCTGATCGGCAAGGGCCTGCTGGGCCGGATGCGGGCGAACCATGCGATGAACGGCACCAGTCCCACCATCTGGCTGCAGGATGACCGCAAGCCGGCCAGCCGCGCGGTGGCCGACGTGCTGTGGCGCTGGCCGGGCGTGATCGATTTGGCCAAGCTGCCGCTGGTGTCGACCGGCGGCGGGCCGCTCGGCGACGACACCTACGACGACTGCCCAGTGAGCGACGCGTGGCAGCTCGGCAACGATGGCGGCGAGCGCCGCACGGTGCTGCGCTCCGAGGTTCGGCGCGACCAGCAGGTGCGCCGCGCCGTGATCGCGCGGGCCTCCGGCTGCGAGCGCGATGGCTGCGACGAGCGCTCGCGCTATCCCGGTTTCCTCGACGTGCACCACATCCTCGGCGCGGAGGTGAGCGATCGCGCGTGGACGTGCGTCGCGCTATGTCCCAACTGCCATCGCGACGCCCACTATTCGCCGCAGGCCGAGGCGATCAACGCGCAGCTGCTTGCCTATGCCGAGCAATTCCAGCCGGCTCGGCAGGCGCCGGCACTCGCCGGCGCCGATTTGTGTACCCCAACCATACTGACCGAGGGCACGCCATGACCATGGGAACGATCGCCCGTTCCATATCCGAACGCCGCCGTGCGCAGGTTGGCGCCCGACACAGTCCAGACAGGCGGGCGGGCCCGTACACGGGCGTGGCCACCATAGCCATGTTGGCGGTGGCGTCGATCCTCGCCGCGCCGAGCCCGGTCGACGGCTGCCTGCATGGCAAGCTGCTCGGAACCGCAGATCTGGTTGCCTATGAAGGACAGACCGTGACCGAGTTGGAAGCGGCATTTCAGCGGGCAGTCGATCAATACCTGTCCGATCGCGAGGCGTCGCGCCAGTGGCCTAGAGGAGATTCGCAGTGATAACCCCGTACACCAACCACTTCGACAACATGCGGGCCGGCGCGAGCGCGTTCGGCCCTCCGGGGCGCGCGTTGGTTGAGGCGCTGAATGCTTGGGAAAAAATGGGCGCCAGCCTGGCGCCTTGTGGCTTCGATCCAGTGAGCCAGGAGATCCTCCTTCTTGAATCCGTGGACCGTCGCAAGGCGCGCCAGATCTACAAGACGGCGAGGAAGTTGTTTGTCGTCGTGAGCGGCAAGCCATGACGGTTGCTCCGCAGAAGCGCCTGACAACGGTCGAAGAAGCCGGCTTCCTTTCGGGGGAAGCCGCGCTGTTCCGAGACAGCATCCGTCAGTCGCATGGCGACCTACTGGGGCAATGCGCGGTGGCTTCAAGGACCGCCATGGCGATCCTATGCGAGGGGGTGGCCGGGCCGGAGAATATGAGCGCGGCACGCGCTGCATGGGTGCGGAGTATCAGCGCTTGTCAGGGGGCGGTGCTGCTGGCCGAACGCGGCATGGTGACTGAGGCCTGCGCCCTCCTGCGAACGGGGTATGAGCACATGTTCTTTGCGGGCGCCCTCGTGAATGATCCGGCCGTTCTGGACAGGATGCGGGATCAGGATACTGCGGAGCGGCAGAAGACCATCCGTCTGGCGCTGGCCAATTCAGATGTGGGCAGCGTCATTACGGCCGAGCTGCGGGAACAGTTGCGGCAGTCGCTGGAAACGCCCGCCGGTCCGTTGCGCATCAGCGCATTTCAAGCCGCCGAGATCGCGGGCTTGGCCGCCATCTTCCAGACAACCTACCGGCAGTTGTCTTTGATCGGCACCCATGCGAATCTCACCAGTGTCGGCGCAAGCCTCGGGGATTCGCTCACCGAGTTGCGGTTCGTACAGGTCATGGATGACCTGCCGCAGCTGCTGGCCCACATTGTGGGTTGCTTGCAGATGGGCAGCGGCATTTTCCTCACACTGCAACCGCCCGGGGACGGAGCCGAAGCAGGCGAAACGCGCACGGAATGACCCATCAGACTGTGTGGCGCGTCCGCCGAACGCTATGGGAACTGAAGGGGGGGCTTGACGACCCCTTTCACGTAGTGCTCGCCGAGGAGGCAGTCGCTGCCATCGACCTCTGGCTCGACTGTCTTGTCGCGGATGAGCCCGAAGCGACAGCGGACGCTCTGACGCAGGCGAAGGACAAGGTGTTGGCGGCACTCTTCGTGCTTGCCCTGATGGCGGGGCAGGGGCCCGACTTCCGTTGGTGTATGGAAACCGTGGCCCCGCTGTGAATCGGCCGCGCCAGCGCCCAGTAGCCACTACTAGTTGGAATGAGGCGCCACGGATCACGGCATAATGGCACCGCTTTCCGCCGCCGGCGGATTTTCGGGATCGGAGACATCGTGAGTTTTGAAGCCTCGCATTACAACCTGCTGGTCAGTTCCAACGAGGTGGCATGGGAAGGCCTCTCGTGGAGCGTCGACAAAGACCGCTTCTTCGAGTACACCACGGCTGTCGTCAAGAGCCGCATCCCGCCGCTGAGCGACGCCACGTTTACCATGCTGCAGGCGCTGCCCACCGTCTTCGCCTACGAACGCATGTGCGCCAAGCCGGCTCGTGTAGGGCGGATCACGGCGGTCACGCACCGTCATGATGGCTATGGCGTCACGTTCGAACTGGATCCGACCATCGCACCGATCCAGCCCGACCGCCTTGAGGCCCTCGTGCACGAGCTGGATATTGAGCGGAAGTATGAACTCAACCGGACGCACTGGGCCGTCAAGAATGTGGCGCTCGCACCCGTGCTGCAGCATGCGGGTCTGCTGGCGGCGAACGCGACCATCCCGGCACCGCCGCCGCGCACGCCCGTCGTCTTCCTGTCCTATTCGCATGACTCGGCCCAGCACAAGGCATGGGTGGCGCAGCTGGCCATGGACCTGCGCGGCTATGGCGTGGATGTGCGACTCGACCAGTGGCATACGCTACCCGGCGAGGATCTGGAAGTCTTTATGCGCCGGGGCATCACCGACAGTGACTACGTGGTGGTGGTCTGCACCGAGACGTATGTGCGCAAGATCGAGGATGGCACGGGTGGCGCTGGCTTCGAGCACACGCTCATGATGGGCAATTTCCTGCGCCAGCTGGGCACGGGCAAATTCATACCCGTGATCCGCCAGTTGGCCTCGCCTCGCCAACTCATCCCGGCGCTGGCCACGCGCGCCTACGTCGATCTGTCCGATGGGGTCGCGTACCCGGACCGCGTGCAGGAGCTTGCGCGTGCGTTGCACAATCAGCGGCCGCTGCTGCCGCCGCTTGGCCGGCCGCCGGAACCGCCTCCGCCCGTCAGGTAACCCGATGAACACGCCACGGCAACCGCGCCCCCACCTCGGGTATTCGCACGCAAAGTACAATGACCCCCAAGTAGCGAAGCGGAAAATCCCGAGCCTACTTTGATTTGTCGACATCCAATCCGGTCCGAGAGGACCTTCCGTAAGCACCCGGTCATGACCGTCTAGACACTGAAGCACCGATAAGCACAATAGGTCCCCACCTATCGATAAGTGGGGACCTATGTCAGCGTCTGCTAAGGATCAGGAAAGTGGTTATCGCCGGGAACCGAGGCGCCGCTTCTCAGCGGAGTACAAATGCCAGATAGTGCAGGCGCTGCTGTCGTCCCCGATGTCACTGGCGCGCTTCGCGCGCGAGCACGGCCTTAACCACAATCAACTGGCCAGGTGGCGGCGCGAGTACGAACAAGGCACGTATGGACCGATTGCCCAGGCGGCCGTGGAGTTCGTTCCGGTGTGCATCGCTCCGACAGCCAGTTCCCCCCCGCAACGAGCGTCGTCTGGAACGATAACGACCGTTGAGCTTCATCTGCCCAGGGGCAGGATTGTGTTGCACGATGTCGGCGTGGACGGTCTGCGCGAGCTCATCGAGGCACTACGATGATCGGCTTGCCAGTGGGAACACGTGTGTGGGTGGCTGCGGGGATCACCGACATGCGCTGCGGCTTCAACGGGTTGGTGGCCAGGGCCCGGACCACGCTGTCCGAAGACCCATACAGCGGGCACGTCTTTGTGTTCCGCGGCCGGCGCGGCGACCTCATCAAGGTCTTGTGGTGGAGTGGAGATGGGCTCTGTTTGTTGGCCAAGCGCCTAGAGCGAGGCCGCTTCGTCTGGCCGCAGGCTGACAGCGGCAAGGTCCACCTCACGCCCGCACAGCTATCGATGCTTCTCGAAGGCATCGACTGGCGCAAGCCGGAACGCACCTGGCGCCCGACACTCGCCTTGTAAACAGATGCGTTGCTTCCTACACTGCTGTGCATGCCGACAGACCCCGCCACGCTTCCCGATGACATCGCCACGTTGAAGGCGATGATCATCGCGCGAGACAGCGCACTGCGCGATCATGCGATCGAGATCGAACACCTCAAGCTGCTGATTGCCAAGCTCAAGCGCCAGCAGTACGGCCACAGGTCTGAGAAGCTGGACCGGCAGATCGAGCAGCTCGAACTCAAGCTCGAAGAACTGCAGACGGATGAAGGCGTCGCCGCAGCAAGCGCGCCTCGCGCGCGCACTGCCCATGGCAACGGTGGACGCAACCCGCTACCGGCGCACCTGGAACGTGATGACGTCGTTCACGCGCCAGCAGAGACCACGTGTTGCGCATGTGGTGGCGCCTTCAAGGTCTTGGGTGAGGACGTCTCGGAGCAGCTCGAAGTCGTGCCGGCACGACTACGTGTCATCCGACATCGCCGCGTGAAGCTCGCCTGCACTGGCTGCGATCGCATCGTGCAGGCCTCCGCGCCCAGCCGTCCCATCGACCGCGGCATCCCTGGCCCGGGCTTGCTGGCCAACGTGCTGGTCTCAAAGTTCTGCGACCACCAGCCCTTGTATCGTCAGAGCGTTCGTTGGGAACGTGAAGGGATCGATCTGCCCGAGTCGACACTGGGCGACTGGGTCGGAGGCTGCTCGGCATTGCTCAGCCCGCTGGTGGCCGCCGTCCAACGCTATGTGATGGGGGGCAACAAGGTGCATGGCGACGATACGCCGATCCCCGTACTGGCGCCGGGCAATGGAAAGACGAAGACGGCACGGCTGTGGACCTATGTGCGTGATGACCGGCCATCGGCCGATGCCGCGCCACCCGCAGTGTGGTTCGCCTACTCGCCCGATCGCAAGGGCGAACATCCTCAACACCATCTCCGATCCTTCGCCGGGACCTTGCAAGCCGATGCGTACGCTGGCTTCAACGCGGTCTATGAAACGGGGCGAGTGCAAGAAGCCGCTTGCTGGGCGCACGCCAGACGCAAGTTCCACGAGTTGCATGCGGTGCGCCCCAATGCCGTCACCGAGCAGGCGTTGGCGCGCATCGGCGAACTCTATGACATCGAGCGCGAGATCCGAGGGCAGCCACCAGACCTGCGCCGGGAGATCCGGCAACGCGAGGCTGTACCGCGACTCGCGACGCTCAAGACCTGGCTGGAGGAGACGGCGAGCAAGCTCTCGCGCAAGTCCGATACCACGGCGGCCATCCTCTACACGCTCGAGCGTTGGGAGGCGTTCACGCGCTACGCCAACGATGGGCGTCTGGAGATCGACAACAACAGCGCGGAGCGCGCGTTGCGCGCCGTTGCCTTAGGCCGCAAAAACTTCTTGTTCGCGGGCGCTGATAGCGGCGGCGAACGTGCCGCCGCGATGTACACCCTCATCGGCACCGCGAAGCTCAATAACCTCAACCCCGAGGCATACCTGCGTCACGTGCTGAGCCACATCGCCGATCATCCGATCAACCGGATCGATGAACTGCTGCCCTGGGCAGTCGCGCATGAACTTCTGCCTGCGACGTAAGCGCTGAGTTGGACACCCTCATACAGGGAGCCTGCGCTATCGCAACCTTAGGCGCTGCGCTGAACAACGTATCCGCTTGGCGGTTGCCGAAGCAGAATCTCCGATCTGTTCCCACTCCCATTCAGAATGCCACCAAGCGAGGCGGTCGGCCGCACCCCTGATGCTTGGTGCGTCGACCACGGCCAACACATCTGCCGCAACTGACGCCCACCAATCGAGACCTTCGCCGTCACGTGCCTTCGGGTCAATTGCGTCTCGATAGATCTCTTTTACTTGTTCGAGGGTAAGCTCCATCACGGTAGTCAGATAGCATGGACACACGACACGCTATCACATCGGCTTTGCAGTGCAAGTCTTCCTGCCACACGAGCGCCAAAGTGCGGCTCGTCAATACGGTATTGGCCGGGCCGTTACGACCTTCCCGAGGGCCGCATTGGCCCAAAAGCTCTGCCGGCTGCGGACGAGTGATGGCTGCTTTGTGGCAGGGAAGCGACCTCAGCCGGGGCACGCATCGGGATCAAACCAAGCTTCGACTGAATACATCAAAGCGTGCAGCCTTCACGTATGATGCGGCGTCAGCGCGCTGCCCGGCCGCTACTTCGAAGAGCTGAAATTCCCGGCGAGTGGCCGCGCTGCTCACAATTGCACAAACAATTGCTAGCGCCTTCTCTTCGTCATGTCGACGAAGCCATTCCAGCATCGCCGCGACGATCCTGTCACGCGCCACGCCACGGTCTACTTGCCAATCAAGCCATCGGTGTTGGTGAACTATTTCACCGGCCAGAGCTCGGTCCAAATCCCCAGTATCCACCGGTTCGTCGGCTAGACACACACGACGATTTGAGACCTTCTGCATCCTCGGTTCGAGATACCGAGCGCGGAAATCAAGCCAACCTCTCTTTGCGCAGGTCTCCCATAGCTGCTCGATCTCGTCTTCGGGAAAAAGATCCAGGTACGGCTTCAGATTGTCCAACTGAGCAGGAATGGATAACCCGACCTTTCCACCCGAATCAATGGTGGCGTTCGTGAAAAAGTGCTTAAGAAGATCTCCTGGATTCTGAGACGTGGTGAGGGCCTCACGCGCCAAGCTCGCAGCCTCAGGAGCTGTCGAGAGCAGTGCGGTTTGGACCATCAAGGGCTTTGTCATCAGTTTTGCCCACTGGCGGCGCAGCATGGTGACCGCGCGCTTGGGTTCAACGTGTCTAAGCGCCCCGGCAACCGCGTACTCCAGGTTGGTGTAACTTTCGCCTTGCTCCTCGGCGACTTGATCGAGGAGCGGATTGAGCGCTTCTGTTAAGGTGTCTGACCAGAGGTGGTGTCCGATGTGGAGCCAGTATTCAGGGGCCTCTGGGAGCTTCCTGAGCACTTCCGGAATGACCGACCTGTCCTGCCGCCGTGCTCGCGCCCACAACGCGCGCTCGTGCAGAGGGCTTCCCGCAGGGATCTGGCGTGCGATCTCGAGATCGGCATCATCTAGAGTTACCTCCCAGAAAGCGAACGCCTGCTTCCGGACGTCGTCGGACTCGGCTTCGTCGCGAGCAATGCTCAGGAGCCGCTCCTTGGAATCTGATGACATGCGTCTGCCAGCTTCCCGCGAATGACGTTCCCAGTCGGACTTCAGGAAATGTGCCGCCATGAAGCCGGACTTCGCCGCATAGCGCGCAACCTGCTCCACCGCATCAGGATGATCCACGGTGCGCAGCATGTACGTGATCGGCCATCCGATCTTTTTGGATGCATTCGCCCGCTCGACAAGATAGCGCACAGCATCACGCGGTGTGTAAGCTCTGAACTCCCATGCCACGTGGTCCGCAGCTAGGCGTTCGGCCGGCTTTCCAATCGTGGAATCCGGTTCGTCTGGAAGGGCCTCCCATACGTCGCACACGGGCCCCAGCGTTGCTTCGGGATCACCGCCACAGCAGCGTGCAGCCGCAAACAGGTACGAGCGCAGTTTTCCTTCTCTGCTTTCGTCTTGGTCCCAACACACTCGAACCGGTTGCGCGAGGGTACTGTCTCCCAGATACCCAGCTAATCGCAAGGCACCCACTCTCATGCCTGCCTGCCCAGGCTGGCTCAAGTCGGCGCGGCGTAGGACGGCGTCCACGGCAGCGACCAGGTTGCCGCCATACATTCTCTTGACTAGAGCGAGAAGGCTTTGCTTTCCCGCGACCGTCGTTCCTAGCTCATACATCGATAGGAGTGCTAGCCCTGCACCGACGTTTCCGTTTCTGAAAGCAGCGGCAAAAAGCGGATGCCACGGGTAATCGCCGGGCGGGAACTGCGCGACGAGCTGCCGGACATGTGGATCTGTCGTCTCAGCAAGGATGTGGGCGACCGCATACCGCCGGTTGGACATGGCCTTCCCCTTCGCGTCTTCCCGCTGCAACCATTGACTAAGCGCCTGCGCTGCGATGCCGGTGTAGCTGCTGCCCAGCTCAGAGGCCAACTTCAACGCATGAACCGCCGCCACGGGAGTTGCATCCATCAGATGCACCATTTGTTGCAGCGGAAGTTCAATGTGTACTGCCGCGCCTGCGACCACCTCGGCAAAGAACGGGTCGCTGACGTAGTCGGGTACTGCATCCGTTTTGAGCACTTCAGCAAGCGCTCCGCCGAACAGACTGTGCATCACCCGGTCGTGTCTGAATTCGAGTGTCTCCGCCGCACCCGCATAGGATATCCGTATCATACTGCCCTCGCGCGCGATATGCCTTAGCAGCGCGATCACATCCTGGTCACCAATCCATGACTTGACCTCAATCCATCCGGGACCGAGGGACCGGTGCTGCAACATGCTGCGTAGTAACTGTTGTAGCGCCTGAAGCACTTCAGACCTCGTGCGCTGCGCCTGGCTCGCAACTATCCCAAGGCGTTCCTCAACATAGGTTTGGATGACACCCGCGGCAGCACCTTCCGACGTGAGATCGTGGAGACCAATCAACAGAGGATCCTGCCCCAACCGGTCAGCAATGGACATCGCACGGTACTCATCCACCTGCAATCCGAGGACGTCCGCGCGCTTGCGTACGGCCCGGATCGCCTCGGTCGAGCTGTACCTGTCGACACGAAGCACTGTCACGGCTTCGAACACACGCTTCTGATCCTCGATCGCGTCGAGATGCCGCGGCCAGATAGGGCATACAGCGCGCCAGAGTCGCTCAGAGGCGCGTGCGTCCGCAGAAGCTCGTGTCCAGGACAGGACCTTGTTCAACAAAAGCCCCGGATTGTCGGCTCGGTTCACGTCTTCCACCAGCACCAGCAGCGGCTCTTCATCAGTGCAAAGCGAGAGCGCCTTTCCGCCGGCTCCAGCTTCGAGTTCGGGCTCCTGACGCCGCAGTTCGCCCTCGAGGGCCGTCTCCATGGTCGCCGCGATGACGAGAAACTCCGTCTTGAGAACGACTGCGGGCAGCCCCTGCTCGATATGTGCATCCAGCGTCGTCGCGCAGGCGGTTGTCTTGCCCATCCCCGAAGCCCCGACAACCAACGTGTGACCACGCCCGAGGATGAAGCTGTCGCGGCGAACACTCTCCCCTGCCACTGCAAGCGGGAGATGATCCCGGATACTGCGTTTCCCCATCTCGAGCAGAAGCTCCCGTGACATAAGCTTCACGGGTGTGCCTAGGTGGTTTCGCCGAATGATCTGTCCCGTCGGATTCGTATCCAGGAAATGGGCAATCCTGGAAACTGGCCACACGTCGAGCTCAATTCCAGCCGCGTGGGCCCGCGCTTCCACCGAAACGCGCAAGTCCAGCGACGTCTCCCGATTGGCCGTCAGGGCGAAGGTCACGGCCAGCCCCGGGTGGGCCTCGCGCACCTTCTGGATTTCTGCAATGCCCTTGACGAGGTCACCTGCAGGCTTGGTCGGTTTGCCTCCAGCCTTTCTTGGTTTGACCCTCGCCGGGTCGTGGAGCCACTTGCTCTCCAAGTCCTTCTGCTCGGTGGTGTGCGCGGCGCACACAAATCGCGCCCCCTCGACCGACTGCACCCATCCGACATTGTCAAAGGGGGCCTTCACCGTCTTGCCCCCGGGTTGCACGCCGGGATGGGACAGGTTCTCGTAGAGCGGGGGATTAGCAGCGCGCAGCACCGCCGCCGCGATGCGTTCGAAAGCCGCAACGTCGCTCATCTCGGCAAGGCGTCGTGCGGTGTTAGTGTCTGTAGTCATGGCGCCGATTATGGCAAAAAAATCGCGGCAACCCACCCGCGCCGAAGCGCAACGGTAGATCTGGGCAGACCGTGGGAGGCCGAGGGGCGCTGAAGTTTCGGAATGGAAGCGTGGCTTGTGGCTAGATGTTAATTAAGCTGAGGCCTGCGCCAAAGTGCAAAAATCAAAGGTGGTGAACGTGCCAGACTTGCTTCAGAATCATGATGACTTCATGTCTATGGTGTCGTCTGGTGGAATGATGAACCCGTTGGACGCGGTTGAACGACCGCTCAATCCCTATGGACCGCGTTGGTGTGGTTCTGACAAGAAGTGGAAGTTGTGCCATAAAGACCGTGGCAAGAAAGCTCGGGTGCCATTCGGTAAAGCACAAGCCCAACTTATGATGTTCTACGAGGTTGCGCGTGACCATTGACCAGCCCGGGCTGCCGGATGCGCTCAAGGCGATCGCCGCCAATGCCGTGCAGTCGATCTGGCAGGCCGCCAACGAGGCCGCTAGCGGCGAGCTGGCCGCCTTGCGGGCGGAGGTGCGGCTACAGGCGAGCAAGGCGGAAGCGCAGCGCGACCAGGCGCGGGCCGCTGTGGTGGTGGCCGAGCAGGAAACAGTCGCTGTGCAGGCCGAGCTCGACGCCGTCCTGCGCGCGCGCGGCGCCACAAGGGGAACTGGACGCCGAGCGCCAGGCCCACGCGGCCGCGCAGGCGCGTCACGAGGAGTGCAAGCGCCAGGTCGAGGCGCTGGAGCGGCAACTGGGCGAGACGCATACGCAGTTCTCGGCGGACCTGGAGCGCACCCGCGAGCAGGTGGTGGTGGCACAGGAGCGCGCCAGCGCAACCGAGCGCCGCGCGCTGCGCGAAATCGACCAGGAGCGCACGCTGCGGCAGAAGGCCGAGCAGGCGGTCGCGGAGCTGCGCACCGAGCTGGCGGCCATGCAGGCGGGGGTGCAAGACGCCGCCGTGGCTGCCGCGGAGGTGCGACTGCAAGCCGAGCGCGATACGCTTAGCCGGCAACTGGCGGCGGCCGAGCAGGCGCTCGGACTTGGGCTGGCGGCACAAGAAGGGCTGCGGGCCGAACTGGCAGCGGCGCTGCGGCGGGCCGAGCGCGCACAAGCCGAAGCCACCGCGTCGCGCCGCCTGGCAACGACCAGGCGCCAGGTGCCAGCGACCAAGACCAAATTGAAGTTCAAGGCGGGGCCGGCCTGAGGAGAGGAGGGGGCGAGGATTTGCCTACCGCACGCGGCGATAAGCCCGTCGACAAGCCACGCGGGGGCCGAGTGTCGACGGTGTCAGCAGATTTGACTAAAATTTAAGCAACGAGGGCGGCCACGTCCTCCCGCCGGCATGGATTCCCACTGCAGCCATCACCTAGAACAATTCCGAAATCCAGCGCTGCCGCCAGACGCACCACGCGGGATCCGACGGCACCGCAAGCCTATTCTCCCACATCATTTCGATTGAAATCGAGCGCGTGGAAGCCATCACGTGGATCCGCATCCAGATGGCCCAGCACGGCCTGACCTTGGCCGACCTGCAGGCCGCCGGCTGCTTTGCCGAGCCGCCGCCGACTCCAACGCCAGGAGGGGTGCGCTACCGCAATGCGCACGGGCAGGGCTGGGACGGCTGCGGTGCCATGCCGGACTGGTTGCAGCGGGCAGTCAACGCCGGGCAGACCGCGGAACAATTCCGCGTGCCCATCGCGGGGGTAACGGGGCGCGCCGTGAAGGGGAGTTCCGACTTGAAATCAAATGGCTAGCCGGAGGCGCGGCGGATTTTTGACGAAGCCCGGCTATCCCTCAAGAACGTCGCAAGCTCGAACTCGCTGAGTTCCCGTGGAATCAGCCGCATCCCGAGATAGGCCAACCGCCAGTGATCCGTCGCGCTCTCCCACGCGTGAGACGGGCTGCGGAGGGTAGCGCCAATGAGACGAGGTCGCAATGTTCAGCCTGGGGATGTGCTGCTTCGAGCATGCCAATAATCGAATGACGTCAGAAAGCAACATATAGATTTATTGGCATTTTTTCGAGGTAACCGCCCGGAAACCCGCATGGTCGTGAGGGGCAGTTACCCCGGTAAACTGCAGCGAAAACAAAGGGATCCCTGGATGGTTCTGACACCGGAGGCCGGCTCAGCGTGCGGTGAGATATAGCAACGCAGCAGGGGAGACCTGGGACGGGCATGGTGCCATGCCCGATTGGCTTCAGCGAGCGGTCAATGCGGGGCAGTCTACCGACTTCTTTCGTTGTGGTTGGCCTGTCCCGTGGCCAGCGCCTATGGCTTAGTCATTCCAGTAGAACTGGGCGTGCCGAGTGCAGAACGTGCGCGCAGTTGGTCCCAAAGCGCCTTTGCACCGCTCTCGACATCGCCATTCGAGATCCAGATTGGCCTCCTCGTCTCTTCGTCTAGGGTGGCGCTGCCTGCAAAGACCACGAGATAGGTTTCGTCGGGCAATGCCCTATCTGCTGCGCACGTCGGATTGCGCGTGTCCTTGCCTACAGTCTCGTGTCCCAGCTGACGGTGCAAGGCCACGGAGCCTTCTCCAAACTTCTTCTCTGGACCGGTATCACCCGCGATTGCATAGGCAATCTTGTTGCCGGTTATGACTACGGCAAGATCGCCCAACTGTAGCCCAAGTTGCTGATTCGGAGGATTATCTTTGCACGCGGCCGGGGCGTGCTGCCCACAATTGGGTAGCACGAAGTAGAGTATCGCGTTTGCGTCCAGCGAACTCCCGTCCTGGCGCCGAAGGCTGGTTTTCTCATCGCCCCTGTCGCAAGCCCGGATTTCCTTGGACGCGCCATCGGTGTCGAGTTGCAGTTCGGGGGCTCGGAGGATCACTACCTTGCCACCATCCACTGTTTTGACCACCGGGAAAACTAACTTCAACTTCGTTTTGCCACCTTCTTTCACGTACTTCTCTATGCCTATCCATTGCGTAGTCCCATCGGAGAATGTCACCTGTTTCGCTTGTCCAGCTCCAAAGAGCGCTTTGGCGTCGTCAAGTGGTGAGGCCGATGCTGACGTGCCGAAGGTGACGGCGAGGATCGCGGCAAGATGTAACGACTGCACGCGCATTTGCTTCTCCTAGCAAGCGACTGCATCTATCGGGGACGGACGGCTGGCGGGATTTTAGAGGCAACGACCCGCTCGCCTAAACCCATCGAACGGGGGGGGGCACTCTCTCCACCGAGCGGGAATACTTCGTCGGGCTGGTAAGCGGACATCATGCTGTGCAGCGCATGGGCGCAGAACTCCTGGCTGTACGCGCGGAGTCAAGCGACGATCTTGTCGCTGCATTCCGGGTTGTCAAACGGCTCATCGCTCGGCGAGATGTCGACAATTTGCAGCGATGCGCTGTCAAAGTAGGAAAGCACATCGATATGGGGGCGGAACAAGTACTGGACGCAAATGCCAATTCTGACGTTGGCCGTACCGAGTTCATCGCCTCTTAGCCCCCAGAAAACGAGACTGAAGGTGCCCTCGCAGATCTCCCCGGTGTCCTTCAGTAATGCTCTCGGGCCAAGGAGACAGGCTCACCGCCGGTCAGCCATTCTGTCAGGGTGTCCGTGACCTCGCCATCAGCGAGTAGAGAATGGAGTTGGCCTGACCCTCGGAGTAGGTCCAGTTGACGGTGCATAGAACCTCTTCGGCGGGAATCCGCGTAGTTTCAGCATACGCGTGTAGGCACGAGAGGCCGGCATGGCGCCGGCGCTCCTCCTCGAGGCGCCGACGCACGGCGATTTCCTGACATAGCTGCTCGAAGCGGTCCTGCGGCTCCTTGGCTTTGGTTTGTGCTACCTTGAATTCGGGGCGCAGCGCCTCGAATTCCTCTTCTATCGCAGCGACGAACTCCGGCGTGACTTCCCACGCCTCCTCGATCCACGGTTCGATCATCTCCATGATCGCTTGCGCCGTCCTCGCATCCGTAAAGGTTGCGGTAATTTCCCTTCGACGCGTACCAGCGCGGGTCAGATTTTGGCTCCCAACGCTTGCGAAGGGATCTGGCGCCATGACGACCTTGGCATGGAGATCCGGGATGCAGAAGACCTGGTGACCAACGGCGAGGATTGCCGATGGCTTCTCCCACAGATTGCGAGCTGTAAGCTGGCTTCCTGCCGATATGTATCCGCTCGCCCATGCCCCTACCACCTTCAGGCCGTGCACATTGGAGCGACCGAGCATTGTTTCGCCCAACTCGACTTCTCGCCTCGACGCCCGACCGCGAAGCGGTCTCGCTTGGAACGCGGGGCAGTTCGAAGGAAGCCTTGAGCATAAACAACCGGTTTCTTTCGACTATATCTCAAGACAACCGCAGAGAAGGGAAAAACCAAACATCGACTCACAAAGGTAGATGCGGGATTCTCTAGTGAGCATCGCTCCATTAGGTATGGCCGAAAAAAGCCGGCGAATCTCCCAGATCGTAGTCGAGCATTCCATCAAGCAGACCTATAAATATTTCGATTTGAAAAGCATAAAATCATTTTATGTAACTGCGCTGACAAGCTCTGACAGTTAGGCGATGGGCGTCTTTGTGGATACCCCTCTTAATGAGGGGGTGACGATCTCGCAGAACTTCGGTCATTTCGCTTGTGGCCTCACAACTGAATAGCTAGACTGACCTATCAGTGCCCGGCAAGATGCTGCGATCCACGACGGTCCTTTTACCGGGCGGCATGGTTGGCATCGGAGATCCATCGAAGATCCAATGGGGGAGGAGCCCGAGCGTGAGAACGATTTTCAAAATCATTCCATTCGCGATGCGGTTGGCCTTGGCATGGTTTATCGCCCTCACGGCACTGAGCCAGGCACAAGCTGAGTCGATCAATCAACTGGGCTCGTCAAAGACTATTCGTTTGACTATGTATGACGACGGCAAGTCGTGTCCAGGAAACTGCGACGCGCATGTCGTCTTCGATTCCTCTCTCAATCGGACTGAGTTCGCCCATGATCCCGCGTCGGGAGTTGAGCCATATCGGGCCTGTGTGTCCGGGGCGAGCTGCGAAGGATCGGATCAATTGCTTCCGCCTACCGGAAGATGTGAACTGCAAATCCATCATGGATGATTCCAAGGCAAAGCACGAGGCCGACTTGGCCCTATATGATGAATGTAAGCGCGTGTCCCTAAAGCGATATAACCTCGACAAACCGGCTTCCCAGCGGCGCTCGAACGACTGCGCCTATGAGGCGTTGTCCAATGGAGGCCCGAACAGTCGGGGTCATCGCTGGAAGCGGCTAATGCCTGGCGCCTGCCGTACTGGTACATATGTGAGTCGCGACGGCCTGGACCGTTGTGGTGGTGTCACTTTCAAGGATGGCCCGCTCGACTTGGAATGCCATGCCTTCTACCCAAAGAGTTGACGACCGTGCCAGCTTCGCCCGTCCAGTATTTCGGCCCATCACTCAGAATCCAACGGTCGCACCTTAATGGTGGCGACGTAAGGTCGCCAGACGCTCGCCCATCGAGTCAAAAACGAAGACGGGCAGCGATAGAATACCCGTGAATTGAGGCGTTCCATGCAAATGCACACCAGTATTTCGCGTCGGAGAGCGTTGTTTTCTCTACTTGGTATGGCTTCCAGCGGTGTTTCTGGTTGTTGCTTTTGGCGTACCTATCCAAAGGAAAAAATTACTAGCGAAGTACCCCCAATTGCCCCCGATCAAGCCTTCCTTCGCCCCACGAAGATTGGCGTCAAGAAGACGACTCGGTTTGCGCTCGACGCTCACGCACATTTCTTCAATGCTGCTGATGTCAACGCCGGCGGTTACATAAAGGGCCCGGTCGCACACACCATTCCAAACGATCAACTCAGACGCTTCGTTGAGCGCCTCGCCCCGGTAGTGGATCGCCTGGCTTATCTTGCGCCAACCGCAGCGGATGAATTCAATAGCTTGACGTCTATTTCCGGACGGGCACCAGACCTGGGTCTGATGTCCATCGATACCGCCTTGCAGACACAAAGCGATTCGCATAGACGGAGAATCGCTACGGAGCTGACTAAGGAAATCAAGGCCGAGGGCATGGATCAGGAGTACATCCTACTGCGGCGTCGTGAGCTTTCATTGGCGTCACCGGCGATGGCAGGTGCGGATCTGGCTCTGAACGACGAATCAGTACTAAGCGCGATCGACCCCATGCGACGCTTCCAGAAGGAGGAGGCGGAGTTTATAAATCTGGAAGCAGTTTATCAAACTGTCGGGGGGGCCTTGGAATTCATTGGGCATATGCTCTCCCCACGATGGATGAATATTCGGGACTATCAGTATTTCTACACCACCGGTCCGAAGGCGTTCGGTATTGATGGGGTTTTTGGTTCGCTTGTAGATTTCGACTACTGGCTAGGAAATTCTCGGCCGAAATCTGGTCGAGGCGACCAGATTCGACTGCATGCCCTGCTGTCTCGGCTTAGCGGTGGCTACATGTTGCCGCTGGTAGCATACAACCCCTGGTCGGATATTGAGCGAAACGATGAGTCGTTCCACTATGTGGTCGATGCCATCGAAAAGTATGGTTTTATCGGAATAAAGATTTATCCGCCGATGGGGTATTACCCTTATGGGAACGCCGAGCTTCCTGTTCTTTCCCCGGGTCAATTGCCGGATGCGAAACTCCTCGACCAGAAGCTTGGGAGACTGTTTCAGTGGGCGGGGAGAAGGAACATTCCGGTGATGGCGCATACGAATGAGTCGATGGGTCGCGATGACGGCTCGGATGACTACGGTGGTCCAGAAGGTTGGGCGATGCTTTTGAATGCCGCCATGGAAAACAACTGGCCGAGTCCAACCATCAATGCAGCCCACTTTGGCGGGGACGCGCCTAGAAAGGACCACCCTGAGCAGCACTGGCCAAGGCAATTCGGTGAACTCATGGGATCGCCAAAGGGCGAAAGACTCTATGGTGACCTGGGATATTGGTCTGCCCTCCGCCAATGCCCAGAGCACGGGGCATCTGATTCCAATTGCGAGGTCGCCAAGGCTCGCATTCAGGCTGCGATCAAGGCGGATCCGAGGGTCGTGGACCGCCTCATGTACGGCACCGATTGGTTGATGTTGTCCAAAGAGACAAAGTGGTCTAACTATGCCGATGAGCTGGCGTCGAATCTGAAAGGAACATTGCCCCTTGATAAGGTGATGTATCGGAATGCTATCAACTGCTTCGGCTTGGGGCTAGGGCAGGAACATCGAGTGCGAGTTGCCAAATTTCTGAATTTTCCATCCAATGATCTTCCTAAGTGGCTGACCGATATGGCTTAGTTGCAGCGATCAGCCCGCGTGGTTTAAGAAAATCCGATTTGCCTTGTTCGCACAATTGCGTTGGGCCACCTATAACAGTTTTTGGTGATACGGGAGCAGGAGTAATGCGACAGTTTCTGAAAGGGATGGTTTTCGCGATGATACTCTCGCCCCTGGGTGGGTGCGCCACTGCGAAGATCTTCAATAGGGATATTCAGAGCGCTGGAACGGATGGGATTTTTGGCGTGCCTGCAGTAGGTAGTTGTGCATCACCGAAAGCGGGCTATGTTCTAGCTCCGGCCGCCGGGCCTACTCCTATGGCGATCGTCAGTTTGACCGCCGCGCAAAGCGGCGGTACTGACCTTCAGTTGGGACTGAGTCTTCTCGCGTCCGCCATGTCAAGCCCACTCTCACCGGCGATGGCTCATGTGTACGACGCCAGTATGCAGAGTTTTTCGCAAGGACTTTTCTCGAGGCTTGGCATTGATCCAAGTGGCATCGATATCGATCTCGACTCCGTAACCCTTGATGCGGCGGACCGCGCCAATCAGGTACTGACCTCCGAGCTGTTTCGAAAATTGGTGCCGGCGGACCCCGCTGTGGCTGCTTCAAAGTTTGGAAATGGGGAGATAAAAATCGGCCGCCAGGAATGGATCACAATGATCCAGGATGTATCTCTTGCCACCAGCGGGGAAGGATGGGTTGGTGCCGCGGCACTGGCGCTGGCACCCTACGCTAGGGCATATGGTATCCGCCCGATAGCGGCGGGCGAGCAGGCTGAGAAAGCCGCTCAAGTTACTTTACGGGTGCTCATTGCTCGCTACGTGTCCGATTATTTTCGGAATGGGCAGATCTTGGCATTGGATTTTGACTACCCACACCTCAAGGCAAAACTCATCGAGAAGCTCAAGCAATCGATCAAGGACGATACGGTCCTCACTGCAGCAAACGCGCAGATTGATCAACTTGCCAAAGACTTGGGGGAGCAACTATGCAAAGCAGAGACCAAGCAGACCCCCTGTCGAGTGCTCGGCGTGCTCGGTGAGCAAACCTTCGTGAGCCGTGCTGGCAAGAGCTACGGCTTTCCCGGCCTCGCGGCTACGGTGGACTTGACAGGCGATAAGAAGGTATCTACCAACAAGGTGGACCCAAATGCCGTCGTTTCCGATTTAGTACGTGTTTTGTTTGAGGCGGTAGGTGATGATCGAATTCGTGTTCCAGGTGCGGAAAACTCATCGCTTTGCAAGGCTTCTAAGGCCATGTGCGCAACCGCGGGTAACGCTGAAAAGCTCAAGCGGGTGGACAATATCGGGGACCGTGTTGAGGCGGGGACATTTTCTACCGTTGGGATCGCGATTCGAGGCGGATGGCTGTTTTCGATCAACAACGAAGCGCTCGCGAGTTCCATTCAAACGGCAGTTGCCGTGGGCGCACGAAAAACTGCTGAAGGTGTGATGTGGTCTCACCTTAACCACTGCGAAGCCACTATGGAATCGGTCGGGCGTCCTGATTCGACGTCACATACAGTCACGCTCCGACTGACCGAGTAGAGCCCCTGATCGAAGCCACCGGCGTGGCCTGGCCACTAGTCGATCCGCAAACGACGAAAGGCACGGTGCCGACGCTCACCATCGACCGCCTTTCAACGGCGGACGCCAATATCGACGCCGGGCCGCATTTCGGATTCACTGACGAGGTGTTCAGGACAGCTTTGTCGCTCGCGCTGGATGCGATGCCCGGCGCGGTGTTGAGCGGAACGGTGCCAGGCAGCGCGAGCGATGAAGTTTCGAGGTGGATCGACTCCGGACCTGTCTCGCTCGCTGTTGAGCTGTGAGCGGTGACGGTTTCAGGTTGGACATGCTACGCGACCTTGGTGGCGCCATCGGCGGCCTCGGAACGACGAGCAGGCCACCTAACCATATGCCAGAAACAGATAGCGACGCCAACCTTTCCCATCGGCCTTCTACCCCTTCCGAAGAACGTTTCTTGAGGGTTGGCGCAGCTGGGATTGACCTGGTGCATGAGCCCGTTTGATAATCCAAGGATAGGCGACTCTGCGCAGCAGAAGTCCGTCCATTGCGATATAGACCATGGCCTCGGACACATCAGGACGCCGCTCGTAGTCCCTGACCAGGCGACGCCGGCGAATCATCTAACCGAAGGTACGTTCCACCACCCAACGCCGGAGTAGCACCGCGAAGCCAACATGATCCTCGTGACGGCGCACCACCTGCACGACGAAGTCGAGCGTCGCGGCTTTATCCATCAACGTGCGACGATCGTATGCGCCATCTGCAAACAGATGCTTCAGTCCCGGCCAGCGCTTCTTTAGCGCCTCCAGAACCGCCAACGCCCCGGAACTATCGGCGATGTCCGCGGGCGTCAAGTTCACCATCGGCAAGTGGCCATTCGTATCCACGGCAAAATGCCACTTGCGCCCGACGATCTTCTTTCCGGCGTCATAGCCGCGCTCTTTTGCCGCTGGAGCCC
Source organism: Cupriavidus sp. GW823-FHT07A04 (assembly GCF_058794615.1). Classification (NCBI taxonomy): domain Bacteria; kingdom Pseudomonadati; phylum Pseudomonadota; class Betaproteobacteria; order Burkholderiales; family Burkholderiaceae; genus Cupriavidus; species Cupriavidus sp. GW823-FHT07A04. Next base: position 50,887 of record NZ_JBXAHA010000021.1, on the reverse strand, counting down.
TCACCGACTGGCTGTCCATGGTTTTCAGCCCGCCCGGTTGAATGCGATGGAGACGCCAGAGGATGGCTAGACCCGAGGTTATTACAGTAAGCATGCGTGAGTTAGATAGGCTCAAGACCGTCCAGGCGGTTGTGGATGGTCAGTTTGGCCGCCGAGCGGCTGGAGAGTACCGATTGGCAATTTCGGTGGCTGCTAGAACGGTAAGGGCAGGACGGCCGGTGGGGACTGATATCCCGCCGCTGGGCCAGCCCGGCCACAACCAACTCCCGCCAGGCGTGGAGGCGCGGGCACGCGGCCTGATCCGCGACAGCTACGCCAACGCTGGCCGCCGAGACGCTGCGCGAGCGGAACGGGATCGATTTGTGGGACCACGCGCGCCAGGGCTTTGAGGTTCAGCGCGCGTGCCGCGGGTCAGGCCGCCTTCCGTCCGAGGACTGCGAACGTGAGCTTGGCCTTGTTCTGGTCAAAGACGTAGATGGCGCCAAGAGGGACTGCGGTAACAACGACGCCGCTGAGCACCGAGGTTACCTGACCATTGAACAGGTTCAGCATCGGCACCGGCGCGATAGCCTTGGAAATGACGTTTCCAACGTAGGCACCGAGAACCGCCGACGCCGTCCCAAGCATCACGACCTTGATGCTATCGAACTTGTTCTCATCGTCGCTCAGGAGCACCCGTACGGACCTGACGACCGAGAGCGTGCATTCGCGGATGATCGTGAGCACGAACGCCGGCATCTTGATGATTAGCGAGATGAGAATCTGAGGAATCGCGCTTAGTGCACCTGCGACGCCACCCTCAATTCCTGCAGCTTTCGCTCGCGCCCAGATCTGTCGCTCCTCGAACCGCTGGGTGAGCTTCTCAGAGATATTCTGTTTGCGCTGCTGGATATTGGCGAGCAGGCCGTTCTCATCTACGAACTTACCGTTCTTAACAATGTCCTTGATTTCGTCCACGAAGATATCAATTGTCTCCATAACGATCAACCCAACAACCTGCTGGGCGGCCATTCTTGCGCCGGCACTGGCGACCGTCATGCCAATCTCCTTTGCGGCGGCAAACCGCATCTCATCGAGCTTCTTGTGGGCCTTCTCGTACTTCTCAAGGGCCTCGGCCTCGTTGACAACAAGATCTTTCCCGTTGACGTCGATATGGATGAGATTCGGGTCGTCGGCATCACGGATGCCGTTGGTCTCGAGGTAGACCTTCAGGTCTTGTGCTCCCTTCGACTGGTTCAGCGGGCGGCTCGCAAAGATAAGGTTGTCATCAAAGTTGATAGCATCAACGATCTCATCGTTGTTGGTTCCCAGTCGCAGCAGCCAGTCGTTGTAGATCTCTTTGGCCGAGATGACATGCTCGATGTCGTACCTGCCGACGCTGTCACCACCGCTGCTGTGTGGGGTGAATGACGCCTCGCCCTTGTTTCGAGGGTCGAACCATTCGTCGCCGTTGTACCCATTCTGCAGGAGAATGAAGTGGTCCTTCGCAAATTTGATCTCATCCTTCTTTTCCGCGAAGCCCTGCGCGTCACGAACGTTGATTCCGCCGTTCTCCTTGTCAGAGAAGCTTCGGTAGTCGACGGACAGGTTTGCGTAGCGGTCTTCTAATTTTTTGTCGAGGCCTGACATGATCGGCGCCAAGCAAAACGCCGAAATTGCGCGCTGAAAGGCCTCACGCTTGCACTGTTCAAAGATGTCGTCGATGTCCTTCGGCCTGGATGGAAGGCGCCCGCGAATGCCGTCGATCATCTCTGAGGTCGTCTTGTCGACTTCGAAAGTCGATCGATAGAAGCCTGAGATCTTCTCGGCGCTGAGCTCGCGGTACTCGGAGAATTTGTTGGCGTAAGTCTCGCGGCGCTTCAATGCCTCGAAATCGACGTCTTCCAGCTTGTCCTTGGCTGCCTCGACCAGTTTTCCGGCTCGCTCCATACCCGCGTCGACCAGCCTTCCAGTGTGCTCCTTACCAGCGGAAAGGCAGTCTGCGGCCTTGTCGGCCGCCTTCCCCTTAAGGCTTCCGATCTTTGTACCGAGCTCGGCTTCCTCCGCTGCTGCAACTACCTTGTCCTTCAGTCCACTGCCAAAGGCGGTGACCTTGCCAAAGAGTCCCATTGATCATTTTCCCGTAGTTTGACGCCCATTGGTTTACGGCGCCGCTCTGGCCTTCTTTAGGCGAGATCGTCCCACATCATATTTGGTGGTATTGGCCGCGGGTCGCGGATGGTCAGCTACGACGGCGCGTGCACGGTGCTAAATTGAAGTGGGCGCCTGAAAAGGCACCCGACGGTAGGGGTTGCATGGGTGGCGTAGGTTTGGGGCACTCCGTTGTAATGCCGATGGGCGCGGCAGGGAAAAGACGGCCTTTGGCTTAGGAGAGGAGCAGATGCCATCTCGATGGAACAAAGCAAACACCATCCGACAGCAGCTCCAGCCACGCGCACGGCAGAACGTTCTGCTCGAGCTCGGCTATTTCATCGGCCACCTCGGGCGCAACAAAGTCTGCGCGCTCAAGCGTGGCGAGCTCGAGATCCCGAGCGATTACCTCGGCGTGGTTTGGGTGGCAATGGATGCCGGCAATGGCTGGAAACAGGCCTTGGGACAAGAACTGCAGGCGGCCGGCCACGACGTCGACTGGAACAAAGTAATGCGGACGTGAACAGCAAGGTGAAATCGCACATCGATTTGCGGCACTGCCACCTCGGGGCGCCGCAGGCGAAGCAGGTCGTTGATGTCGCGCTGCTCAGAAAGCGCAGGGGCAGAGCCTAGCTGCAGGCGGCTCTCCTGTTGAGCCCGCGGCTGTAGAGCAGGGTGGCCTCCGCATGCTCGATGCGATCGGGAAGGTCGACCTGCGCGGAGAAGGTTGGCGGGGTCTGTAGCCATTCGAAGATCTCTGGCGCCTGCCCCAGGGCGCGATCCATCGCCTCGTTCAGTTCGCGGCCGCACCGGCGCTGCAGCCCGGCCCGCGGCAGCCGGCGGATATCGGCAAGGCAACGGCACCCTAGTCCATCCAGCCATTCCAGGAATGGCCGTGCGGCAGGCAGGGTGCCGATGGCGAGCGCGCCGAGCCGGCGCTCCAATGCCTCGATCTTGAGGGTGCTTGCGCCACCGGCATGGGCCAACAGCCAGGCGCCCTGGGCTGTCGGAGCACAGCCGCAGGCCGCGCTGAAGCCCAGCGCGGCGACAGACGCGCGCATGCGCCGGCGCAACTGGCGGATGCCGCCGAACAGGCGCAGGCTGGCCGACCCGTCGACCAGCACGGACGCTTCTTCGGCATGCACCACGTTGGGCGCGAACTGCAGGAGCGCCATGGCCACGCGATGCAGGGCGTCGGCTTCCTTCTCCGGGGCTCGATCGTACAGCAGGGTCCCCGGCGCGATGGTCAGCACGCCGCCGCGGCGCATCTGCAGGCGGACGTCAGCCTCCGCCGCCAGGCGCGAGGCGAGGTGCACGCGTTCCTTGTCCAACACCGCCACAGCCAACTCAGTGGACCAATTCGGCCGGAAGACTTCGAGTGGCAGGGACGAGAGGTGCAGGCAGATCCAGAGGCGCAACATGACGGTGAAGCAGGATCGGCGACGGTTCCAGCAGGACGCGCACGGGAAGATCGATAAAAAGGCTCGCACCGGGGGCTACCACACTTGGCCCGCCGCCGCGACCGAGACCGCCTGACGGCCGCCAGCGTCGCCAACCGGCTGCGGATTCAACCGGTCAACGGAGGACCTCGCGCGACCTTCGAATGTCGTATACAGGGTGTTCAACGGTCCAAGGGGAAACGTGCTCCAGCAAATAGTCCGTCTCCTCAGTGAAGTCGCGAGCAGCGCACCTCGCACGAACTAACCGACCTATGTTCATCAGCATCGCGTGATACCTTGATTTTGAGACTAAATAGTCCTAATATGGCTTGCATGAACACTACTGATACACACCGCCCCCGGAAGGGGCGTGCCGCCGAACGTGGACGACCGCGAGAATTTGACATCGACGAAGCAGTTGAGGCCGCTGCGCGAGTATTTTGGCAACACGGTTACCACGCGACCCCCGTCGATGCGCTATGCGAAGCGACCGGAGTCTTTCGCGGCAGTTTGTACAGAACGTTTGGCGATAAGCATGGGCTCCTCGTCGCGGCATTCGATCGTTATGCAGAAGGGGCCGTTGCGCGACTGAAGGAGAGGTTAACCGCCGACTTACCTCCACGGGAGGCACTTCGCGAAGCGCTATTGCACTATACGAAGGTGAGCGGAAACTTATCTGAGCGGCATGGTTGCTTCATTACCAATACGGTGATCGAACTCCTGCCGGGCGATCATGCTCTACGGTCACGTATTGAATCGACTTTGCAGCGCATCACGATGCAATTCAGTCTCGCGATAGCAAGAGGTCAACAAGCAGGCGAATTCGATCATCGTCTCGACCCAGAGGAGGTCGGGCGTTTCCTAATGTGCATGGTTCAAGGAATACGCGTGCTCGGTAAGGTCGACATGAATGAGGCTGCCCTAGCATCGATCGTCGACATGGCGTTGCGCACAGTGACATGAAGCATATCCGAGTCTCGTAGCTCGGTTGGCGGCATCCGCAAAAAGTGGATGCCGAATTTTTAACGATTTTGAGAATGATCATTCATGAATTCATCAACCGCTTTGGCTTCAAGGTCTGCCGGCTATTGGAACGGGATTGCTGCATGCCTCGTTGCAACAATCCTGTTTGGCGTGATGTTTCCCGTCATGACTGATGCGCTGCGTTACATCGATCCCTTCACGTTTACTTCGTTCCGGTACGTGATCGCAGGCGTGGCCTTTGTGGTCCTATTGCTGCGACGGGAAGGAATAGGTGCGTTACGAGCAGATGGCAAGTCGCTGCTGTTCGCCTGGTTCCTTGGTTCGATTGGCTTCTGCGGGTTCGGATCGTTTGTCTTTCTGGGGCAGCAGTTAGCTGGGGAACAAGGGGCGCTTAGCGCGTCTATCATGATGGCCACGCAGCCGATGATGGGGTTGCTCCTCAATGCGCTAGTACGGAGATCCGCGCCCCCGCTGCCTTCATTTCTGTTCGTTGTCGTCTCATTTATCGGTGTCGCCCTAGTCATCACGCAGGGTAATCTGCGGGCTGCTTTGCTCGCGCCACAACACTACGCGGCAAGTGGCCTCATCGTTCTGGGTGCACTCTGCTGGGTTGTCTATACTTTCGGCTCCGCGTACTTCACACGATGGTCGGCGCTGAAATACACGACAATTACGACATGGCTTGGTTTGACCACGATTGTCAGCGTGAACGTGCTGCTCGTAGTGACGCACGCAATAGCCGCTCCCACGCTCGCTGCACTTTGGACAATCACGCCGCATCTGATTTACATGGGCCCGATCGCGGGTTTTGTCGCGATTCTCTGCTGGATATCTGGTAACAGGACTCTCGGGCCGATGAATGGCGTGCTGTTTATGGACGTGGTACCGGTTACTGCGTTTGCCGTGTCGGCATTGACTGGAGTTATGCCGGGCGGAGCACAAGTAGTCGGCGCCGTGATGACTGCGTCTGCGCTGGTTCTCAACAACCTGTATTTGCGGCGACGCTCCCGACGAATGGCGGCATCCGCGCTGACCTGACGTTAAGGGAGGCCGTTCCTCATCGATTCCGTGCGAGCGATGACCGGCAGCGTTGTCCTCGCCAACGGCCGTTGATATGCGGTCCGGTTGAACGTCGCTTGTGGGTTGCGGATTCAACCGGTCAACGCAACAGCTTGATGGAATCGTTCAGCCGGTGTATCGAAGTTTAGTGTTTCGCGCGGGCGTTCGTTGAGCCTTCCGGCTATGGCGTTGAGCTTGGCTTGCGAGTAGCCCGAGAGATCGGTGCCTTTCGGGAAGTACTGTCTCAACAGGCCATTCCGTGCGGGACTTTTGAAGTGTGGTGCGACGGCGACCATCAACTCACTGCTACAGCAGGGGTGCGTCAATCAGGACGCTCGCGCTAAGCCTGCGAATTCGAGGGTCGACGAAGTATCCGCCGCCCTCTACGTAGCGCAAATACGCTCGCTTGCAAACCGAGCATTCATGCACTTCGCAACGGTTGTAAGGGAAATACAATGGTGCGATCGGGGCATCTGCAGCCCAGATGCTGGTTCCAGCAGGGTGATACTCCTCGAACGTAGCCTCCTGATAGCTGTCCCGCACTAGGGTGCCGACCCTGCGTAACAGGTTTTCGGGAAAGCTAACCGGCAGAGTAACCCAGCCAGCCAGCGAAGGGGCATTGCAAGCGCAATCCGCAGTTACACGGTCAGTCTGGAGCGCCAGAGCCTGTAAGGCATCGAATTCAAGGTAGGGGACGTCTTCCACGATGGGGCAGTTGTTCGGGGGAGGGCAGTTGACCTGCTGGGACCCTAGAATCATACCCCAGAAGCAAAGGAATCCGAGGCCAAGAAGGCATGCTCCCCTTCCGACTGGCCAATGATTCGGAGTATGGCTTGTCGATGGCCATCATCTCCAAAGACATCGGGAGAGCCCTCTGAATACGGGTCTCTTGCATATCAACGACCAAACTGTGAATGACGAGGCCATCAATACGTTCGGTGGCGTAGGGGCGTCCGCCAACGGAACAAGCATTGGTGGCCCTGCGCCGCCACGCCGAAGGCCAGCAGCGTCGCGCGCGGTTGGCTCAACGAGCGAATCTCACAGTTGAGCACCGATTCCAGTTGCTGAAACAGATTCTCGATGCTCCAGCGTCGCCGGTATAGCCGGGCGACTGCCTCTGCCATCAGATGGGCGGCCGGGACATTGGGCAGCAAGCGGATGACGGTGTCACCATCCTCGATGGCGCCATTCAGATGCAGTTCGATGCGCAGCAGCACAAGCGGCACGTTCGATTCATCTGGGATGCTGACCGCTTCCTCGTACACGATGCCGGTTTCGACCCGGCCCATTTCGTGTAACGGCTCCAGCTCGCTGGGACTCGGATTGCGGCCGTGCTCCCGCACGATGAAGACGCTGCCACCCGGCAAGAATCGCCCGGGTGCAGAAGTTGCGATCGGCGATCCATAGTTCGGCCGGCTGGGCCGGTGCGAGCATGGCCCTGGTGAAGATAGCTCCCCGAAGCCGCATTGGCTAATGCCAGATCGAGGTCAGCGTCATCCAGCACTATGAGGGAGTTCTTTCCACCCAATTCGAGCGATACCTTCTTCAAGTTCTTGCTCGCTGATTCGCCAACCTTGCGCCCCGCCTGCGTCGAGGCCGTGAACTGGACCATCGCGATGTTCTTGTCCGATGTGAGCGCGGCTCCGTATCGCTACCTCCGGGCAGGACATGCAGCAAGCCAGCACGAATACACGATCACGCCGGCGGTCATACAGGAGAAGGATAAGGCGGGTCTGCGAGATCTGCGAATCAGGGTGGATGGGGAATTCGAGGTTCGCTTGCCGCAAAACGCCCAGGTGATGTCTCACAATGCCGTAGGCACGCCGGACATCTTCAGCAGGGCCTACGTCTGGAACGTGGGTTCGATCGATGTCCGTCCGAACATTAGATTCCGGCTCTAAGGGCCGCACCGCTGTCGAGAGCGCTATCCGTGGACGTGGATTCCGATGTGCACCCCGTCCTGAACGGACGGGGCTGCGGCTGATTGGGATGCGGTGATATCTGCGTACATGGTCCGGACCGGCTAGTGCGCCGGAGCGTATGCAGCGAGCGTCCCCTGCAGTTGCTCTCAGGCCTCAGGGATCAAGAACTTATCCCGATGTTTGCCGAGCCATGCCGGGGCGCGTCCGCGGCCAGACCAAGTAGCACCAGTCTTGGGGTCTTGGTACTTCGGGGGCACTTCAGCCTTTGGGGCAGCAGCGGCCTTCGCGCCCAATGCCGGTCTTCCGCGACGGCGCTTCGGTGCCAGATCGTCGGCAGTAAGTTCGTACTCGGCCATAAGAGCACGGATCTGCTCGATCACGCCGGCGACTTCCGTCGCACGCACTTCAGCCAGCTGAGCCTCGATTTTTTCTTTCTCGGCCAATAGTTGTTTGTATGTCGCCATGTTGGCTCTCCGTCGGAAATGGTTAAGCCTACAGTATTTTTAGCGTTTGCGCGACCGGGTGAAGGTCACTATTAAATCCGCCTCAACGCAGTGATTCTGCACGCCGATGCTACCGCGGCTCTCTTATGCGACAGTTCTCGCCAGCGCTTCTCGCACTCGTCCTGGCTACCAAAGAAAAAATAATCAGATATCGCGGGCACGTCGGATTCAATAGGCGCGACCGTAAAATACCAGTGGCCGTTGCCAGCGGCCTCGTGGTCGTCCACAGGCTGGTCTGGTTGGGCATCAGTGGCTAAGTTATGAACGGCGATCGCCAACAGGATTGCCGCACCTGCAACTGCCCAACGGGCTCGAATTGGAAGAATTAAGGGGCCGTTTATCACCTGCAACTCGCGAATATTTGGGCGGATGAACCTAGCCTGAGGATAACAGCGCTTCGATGCCGCTTGATCCCCTCCGACGAGCGAAGCTACATGGAACTGATACACTCGATTGGAAAGTTCGGGGATGGCAAGATCTTCCGCTAGCCGCATACCCGACAACCTCGGAAGATACACTTTTCAAGGTGATACGTTGACCATCTCACATCCACCGCTGTCGCGCGATGTTATTGAGACCGTTGTTGCGGCCGCGACGGACTCGCGTGGCCACAAGAAGCTGATCGAAGTGCTTCGTCGCTCGACGGGTCTGGACACTGTCCGGCTTGGCAATGTGCGCGACGGATTCTCGCTCGCGACGCCTCACTGTCTGGTCATCGCGCCAGACGGTACTTCCCTCGGCGAGTATCGTGATTGGCTGGAGGGAGAACTTGAGGAGGCCGGCGGCGATCCTGTGGCGGTCTGGCGTAAGCACAAAGACGGTGCGCTACGGTTTGCGGATGCGGAGATTCAGCGCATCTGCTTGGTTGCACCTTACGGCACTGGGTCTGCGGAGTTCTGCCAGATCATCGTTGGCCGATATCAATATTGGATCGAACGGGCGCTATTTGGCCCGGATATCTACGCCCATCCCAGGTCACTCGACGGCCTCTTGGAACAGACCAATTGCAAAGGCGTGTCGCTGGATGCGCGTATACCGGTCGGAGTACCATCCTATCATTTGAAAGGGATCGAGGATCTCGCAGAGGTGTTGCGCCTTGAAGGCCAGTTGGATGACGCGGAAAAGACCAGACAAGAACGTGTCATCATCCTGAAACGTAACACTCGGACTGGCGAAGAACACTCAGTTCGGTACTTCGACAAGTATCCTGAGTTGCGCGACCGCAAGCCGCGGCTGGCACGTTTCTTTGCCGACTGGGAGCGCTCCAGCGCGGGCCGGAACGGTGCCACGCTTACTGACCATTGGGTCTTTGAGGTCAGCGACTATACGACTCCGAAAGACCAGTCTCGGCACCTGACGGTGATTCCCGCTTGGGCCACAACGCGCAAGCTGCCGGAGGTCAAGGAGAAGCGTCGCGCATCCGTGTTCGCACTATGGGACGAACTCCTCCGATTCGACGTGCGTGCGGGTCACGTCTTTGCCTGGTTTTTCTTCATGTTGCACGGCGATCGGCTTGGGTCTTGGGCGGGGGAGAAAATCCTGGCAGCTGCCGAGGCCGGCGCTATCGTGTTGCCCGAGCACGACTACCGTGTCCTGAAAGATTGGAGCCGTGCGCCATATGGCTTCTGACGGCGGCTGCCCTCTGGCGGAAGAGGCGGCGCACTTGCTTCCACGCTGGAGAGTGTAACGGAAAAGGCATTTTTCCTGCAGGTGCCGAGGAGCGACTCGATCGAGCCGGCCGCAACCCCACAGGGGCGTCTTGTCTAAGCCTGGCCCGGCCTCCGGCGCTGCAGCTGGCCGATCAATGCCCTCCTATCGACCCGTCCGAGGAAATTAGTCCACCACAGTCCAGGTGCTCGAGCGGCACTTGGGCGTGCGCCTATTGAATAGAACTACAAGGCATCACAGCCTCACGGAGATCGGCAAAGCGTTCTACGAGAGGGCCAAGATTATCCTGGCCGAGGTTGAGGCCGCAGAGTCCCTGGCAGCGGAAACCCGTGCAATCCCGCGTGGGTGCATTAGGATCAATGCACCTGTAACGTTCGGCATTCATGCCTTGGCCCCAAGACTTCCCGAGTATCTCTCGACACATCCCGAGGTTTCAGTTGATCTTACCCTGTCCAATCGCGTTGTTGATCTGATTGATGAGGGATACGATGCTGCCTTCCGAGTTGGCGAGCTAGCTGATAGCGGTCTAATGGCTCGGCCTCTCGCTCCCAATCAGCTGATAGTGTGCGCTGCTCCGTCTTATCTGAGTTCTCGAAGCCCGCTCACGACCCCGATGGATCTCCAGCACCACGAGTGCCTTGGGTTCTCGCATACCTCATTGCGATCCCACTGGGTGTTCGAGGATCCTGCTGGGCACATTTCCGTACCCGTATCGGGACGCCTAATGATCGATAGCGGGGAGGCACTACTTTCCGCTGCGGTCGCTGGGCTCGGAGTCTTGCTCCAACCCATGGAGTTGGTCAGGGCCGAGATTGAAGCCGGCCGCCTGGTAGCCGTCCTGTCTGATTACAAGGTACCGACCCGGCCGATGCACATTCTGTATGCGCCTGATAGGCGAATGACTCCTAAGTTACGAAGCTTCCTCGACTTTGCGGTGGCAGCTTTTGGATAGCGCTCTGCGGACCTACGGCACAGCTTCTACAAACACTGATCCCCTATTGAAACGCGTTTCTCAATTCAACGCCCCGACTACCTGTCAGATTGAGTCCCAGCTAACAGAGCTAGACTGAGGCGGAAAAATGTCGTTTGCGCGTCCCGAGATCGGAATGCCTACGGCAAGCTGGAAGCTGATGACGGCCGGGCATTCGACTACTGCCCGACGTCGCGCTCGATCGGGGCAACTTGCCCAGATTTCCATAACAAACGACGATCTAAGCCGCCTAGACCAGGCAACGTGGCGCTTGGAAATCAATTACGCCCTTGATAATGTCACGCATGGCCGTGATCACCACGCGAGCGTCATCGCGCCGCCATTGCACGGCATAGTGCAGCGGCTCCAGCGCATCGCTGCCCGGCAGGATCTTCAACACGCCGCGCGCCGCAAGCGCCTGGGCCCATTGCTCGGGCATGAACGCAAAACCAAGCCCTTCAGCGACCATGCCGACGACCGCGCCCCAACTATTGCACATGAGCCGCCGGTTCACCATCAGTCCCCGGCACGCCAGCCATTGATCGAGGACCCGCGTACCGCCCGCGCCCACCGGCAAGGTCAGCAGCACATGCTCGTGCATCAATGCCCGGGGATCTTCTGTGCCGGCCTCATCAAGAAACGACTGATTGGCCACCCACGCGAAATCTACCTGACTGATCCGCTCGGCCGCAAGGCTACTGCGCGTTGAGGGCCCAGCCAGCACAGCCAAGTCCAGTTCGCCATCGTGCAGTCGCTGCTCGAGCACCTGGCCGATATCGACATAAGGCTCCAGCAGCAGACCAGGATGGCGGGCCGATACTTCGCGCACCAGCTTCGGCAGCCATGTCAGGCCACTCAACTCGCCCAGCCCGACACGGCAACGTCCCATCAGCCCGTGGTGCTGCCCGGCCGCTTGCTCCAGCTCTGCGGCGGCGCGCAGCAGTTCACGAATTTGCGGCAGCATCTGCTCTCCCTGTGCGGTCAACTCTGCGCGCCTGCCGCTCCGGTCGAATAACTGCACGCCCAGCGATGCTTCGAACTCGGCCACCCGCTTAGACAGTGACGACACCGACAGGTGCACCCGCTCAGCAGCCACGGAGAAGTTGACGCAGGTGGCGGCCCAGTAAAACGCTTCCAGTTGCTTAAGAGTCATGGGGTGGCGGCCGGCAGCCGCTGTGAATGTTTCCAAAAAGCGAAATTATACCTTCGTTATTTTTCGCTTTTCTCGTTTTGTCGCGATTGCTAGATTTGGCGCGAGATCACAGCGTTCTGTCCCCTTGAACATGTCAGTTGCCCCCCACAATGGCGCCCCACAGGCCACAGCACACAACCCGGAATCCGCCCGGGGCGCATCCGCTGCGCCGCAGCAAGTTGCTTCGGCTGCACGTGATTTCGCGTGGCTGAGAAGGCGGGTGTTGGCGCTGAACGACTTCGAAGCACTCGCGAATCGCCGCTTGCCCAGACCGCTGTACGCCTACGTGAGCGGTGCGGTCGAAGACAGTGTTTCACTGGCGCAGAACCGGAGCGCGTTTGAAGAGATCGCGCTGCGGCCGCGCGTGCTGGCCGGTGTGGCCACGCGCGACCTCGGCATCGAACTATTTGGGCGGCGCTATGCTGCACCGTTCGGCATTGCGCCGATGGGCATCTCCGCGTTGTTCGCCTATCGCGGCGACATTGTGCTGGCACGGGCCGCCCGGCACGCCGCAGTGCCGGCCATCATGAGCGGTTCTTCGCTGATCCGGCTGGAAGAGGTCATGCAAGCAGAGCCAGGCACATGGTTCCAGGCCTATTTGCCAGGCGATATGGCCCAGATCGACGGGCTGTTGTCGCGTGTCCAGTCGGCTCGCGTGGAGACGCTGGTGATCACGGTCGATACGCCGGTGGCCGGCAATCGCGAGAACAATCTGCGCGCGGGCTTCTCCACACCGTTTCGGCCAAGCCTCGCACTGGCCTGGCAAGGCGTCACGCACCCGCGCTGGCTGCTTGGCACCTTCACGCGCACACTGGCGCGGCATGGGGTGCCGCATTTCGAGAACGCCTACGCCCATCGCGGCGCACCGATCTTGTCGTCTAATGTCGAGCGGGATTTTTCCGATCGGGCGCATTTTACGTGGGCTCACCTTGACACGATCCGGCGTCGCTGGAAGGGCCCGCTCGTGGTAAAGGGCATCCTGACTGCCGAAGACGCGCTGCTGGCACGCCAGTACGGCGTGGACGGCATCATTGTTTCGAACCACGGCGGCCGGCAGCTCGATGGCGCCATCGCGCCAATCCGTGCCCTGCCGGAAATCGTCGACGCCGTGCCAAACCTGCCCGTGATGCTCGACAGCGGCGTGCGCCGTGGCACCGACGTGATCAAGGCGCTCGCGCTCGGCGCGCGCTGCGTGTTCGTCGGGCGCCCGTTCGCCTATGCGGCGACGGTGGCGTCCGTCGCGGGCGTGTCGCACGGCATCGCACTGATGCAGGCCGAGATCTCGCGCGACATGGCCATGCTCGGACTGAGCCGCGTGGCGGATATCGGCCCGGCCTGCATCCGGCGCGCACCGGTATGAGCACCATCCCTCCACCCCAATTCCAACACGCCGACGCACTGGCCAACACAGGAGACATCCCGATGACTACGCCTCACGGCTTCCGAATTCACGCCCGGCCCGAGCCCACTGTCGGCAACGCGCTGCTCGAGCGTTTCAAGCGCTTTCCAGTGGCCAATGTCAGCGATGCCATGAGCCGGACCGTCGGCACCACGCAGTTGCGCCCTTTCCATCGCCGCGAAGGCCCGTTGGTGGGCCGCGCGCTGACCGTCCGCACGCGCCCCGGCGACAACCTGATGGTGCACAAAGCCATCGACATCTCGGAGCCTGGCGATGTGATCGTGGTGGACGCCGGCGGGGCCGGACCCAATGCCATCATCGGCGAGATCATGTTGGCGCTGGCGATGGCGCGCGGCGCGGCGGGCTTTGTGATCGACGGCCTGATCCGCGACAGCGACACCATCGGCAAGGAGCCGCTCCCCGTCTATGCGCGCGGCGTGTCGCATCGCGGCCCCTACAAGGATGGCCCTGGCGAGCTGCACATCCCGGTCTGCATCGACGGCATGGTTGTGCGCCCGGGCGACCTGGTCGTCGGCGATGGCGACGGCCTGCTGGTGGTGCCTGCCGAGGAAGCCGAATTGATCGCCGCGCGCGTGGAAGAGGTGCAACGCACCGAGGCTGCTGTGCTCGAATCGATCTCGCAAGGCCGCGCTGACCGTAGCTGGGTGGAGCGCTCGTTGCGCGACAAGGGGGTACTTTGAGCGCACCCACACTCCCCACGCGCGCGAACCATCTGGTGGTGCGGTTCGACTATTGGCTGGATCCGTCCTTCGACCGCATCGTCGGCGACGCGCCCGGCGTGACGCTGCACACCTGCGCACGTGAAGGCGCCGATGATGCAGCCTGGGCGCAACTGAGCCGGGCGCAGGTCTACCAGATCACGGCGGCCAAGGACGAAATCCCGCGCCGCTGGTTCGTCGACGCGGACCTCCTGTCGCGCTGCCCAGCCTTGCTGGCGGTGTCGTCCAGCGGCTCGGGCTGCGACACCATCGACATCGACGCTTGCACCGCCGCCGGCGTGGCGGTGATGAACCAGGCCGGCGGCAACGCCGACTCAGTGGCCGAGATGACGCTGGGCCTGATGCTGGCCGTGCTGCGCCGCATTACCGAGTCCGACCGGCGCATGCGCACGGACACCACCGCGAGCCGTGAGGACCTGATGGGGCACGAGCTGCGCGGTCGCACGCTCGGGCTCGTGGGTGTGGGACACGCCGGACGCAGGGCGGCGGCCTTGGGTCGGGCTTTCGGCATGCGCGTCATCGGCTGCGATCCAGCCTTCGACACGGAGGAAATGGCCGCACGCGGCGCGCAACGGGTGAGCTTCGACGAATTGCTGCGCACCGCCGACGTGGTATCGCTGCACTGCCCGCGCGATGCCACCACGCTGGGCATGATGGACGCCGCCGCGTTTGCCGCGATGCGACCGGGCAGCGTCTTCGTCAGCACGGCCCGCGGGGGCATCCACGACGAGCACGCGCTGTACGCGGCGCTCGCATGCGGCCAACTCGCCGGGGCGGGGCTCGACGTGTGGGACCAGGAGCCGCCGCCGCACGATCATCCGCTGCTTGCACTGGAGAACGTAGTCGCTACGTTTCACACGGCAGGCGTCACGCATGAGGCGCGTCGCAGGAACGCCACGCTGGCCGCCACGCAAATCGTTGAGTTGCTGGCGACCGGCGCCCGGCCCGAGCGCCTGGTGAACCCCGAGGTGTGGCCGCGCGCGCGCCAGCGTATTGAGGCCGCACTACAGGAGGCCCGACCGACGCATCGTTTGAACTAAAAATACGTCACCCCTGGAGGGTTGGCGAGGAGACACAACATGCATCGCAATCCCGAATTTCGGCTTCGGCGCCTGCCCCTGCGCCTGGCTGCCGCATTCGCTCTCGCTGTCGGTACGATCGGCGCCGCCATCCCCGGTGCGGCCCATGCCGAGGCGCCCTATCCGAACCGCCCGATCGAAATGATCGTGGCCTACGCGCCTGGCGGCGGCACCGACCTGGTCGCACGATTGCTGGCCCGGCATCTGGAAAAACAGCTCGGCGCCACCATCGTGGTCCAGAACAAGCCAGGCGCCGGCGGTGCCATCGGCTTTGCGGAACTGGCGCGCGCCACGCCAGACGGCTACACGATCGGCTTCATCAACACGCCGAACCTGCTGACGATTCCGCTCGAACGGAGAACCACGTTTACGTGGAGGAGCTACGACCTGATCGGCAATCTCGTGGACGATCCGGGCGGCTTCACCGTGAACAACAGCAATGCCATTGATTCGCTGGCGGCCCTGGTGAAGTACGCCAAGGCAAATCCGGGCCATGTGACCGTGGGTACCACCGGCGTGGGTTCTGACGACCACCTTGCGATGCTGCTGTTCGAGAAGGCGTCGGGTGTGACGTTGACCCATGTGGGTTACAAGGGCGCCGGAGAGGTCCGCGCCGCCCTGGCCAGCCAGCAGATCACTATCGGCGCCATCAACGTGGGGGAAGCGCTGGCTTTCCAGAAGGGCGGCGCGCCGATCAGGTTCCTGGGACAGATGGGCATGACACGCGCCTTGCTTGCTCCAAACGTCCCCACGTTCCGCGAGCAGGGCTTCAACATCGAACTGGCCTCGCTGCGCGGCCTGGCCACGCCGAAAGGCTCGCCGGAGCCTGTGCGCAAGAAGCTTGTCGACGCCATGGCACGCGTGGCCGCCGATTCGCAGTTCCGCCAGCAGGCCGACGCCATGTATGCCCCGCTGCGCTATCTGGCGCCCGCTGCGTATGCCTCCGAACTCGAACGCGGCGATGCAGGCTTCCGCCAGCTCTGGAAGGAGATGCCATGGCAGGAAAAGTAAGCTGGCTGGCGGCGCTGGCAGTCGGCGCCGTCCTGGTCTCATCCGCTTTGGTATCCGCGTCGGTATCCGCACAGGCGCCGCTGCTGCCGGGGGCGGTCACGATGATCGTCGGCTGGCCCGCAGGCGGCCCGTCCGACGCCGTGGCGCGACTGGCGGCGGCGCACATGTCGAAGGCGCTGGGACAGACTATCCTGATTGACAACCGCGCTGGTGCGGGTGGCAATATCGGTACCGACGTAGCTGCCCGCGCGCGGCCCGACGGCAGCACCATCATGCTGGCCACCGTGGCCTCGCATGGCCTGAACTCCGCACTCTACAGCCGGTTGAACCACGACCCGCTCAAGGACTTCTCGCCGATCGGGCTGATCACCACGTCGCCAAGCGTGCTGCTGGTACCGCGCGACTCGCCGCTGCGCTCGGTGCGCGACCTGATCGACAAGGCACGCGCCCAGCCCGGCCAGTTGAACTACGGCTCCGGCGGCGTCGGCTCGAGCCAGCACCTGGCGGGAGCCGTCTTCAGGAAACTCGCCGGCTTGGACATCGCGCACATCCCCTTCAAGGGCACAGCGCCCGCCATGACGGATCTGATGGCCGGCCGCGTCGACTTCGTCATCACCACGGGCGCGCTGCCCTTCATCCGCTCCGGCAAGGTCCGTGCGCTGGCCGTGGCCGCGCACCAGCGCCTGCCCGCGCTGCTCGATGTACCTACCTTCGACGAAGCCGGGCTGAAGGGCTTCTACACTGATTCCTGGTACGGACTGGTAGCGCCGGCCGGCACACCCCGTCTCGCGCTGGAGCGACTCAATGAATCCCTGACGCAGGCGCTACGCGACCCGGCCCTGCAACGGCAGTTCGCCGAACAGGGTTCGCTGCCGGTTAAGCCGATGGGCGCGGACGAGTTCTGGGCTTTCGTGAAGAAACAGATGCCGACAGCAGCGGAACAGGTCCGGATTTCGGGGGCGAAGGCGGAGTAGGGCAGCGATGCGGAACCTTGCCCTTTCCGCACCACGCCAACCATGCGTCCGCGATCGATCGACAATGACAAGCATTAAGATGCTCGCCCGGCGCGGTCGCAAGGGACCGCTCCCGGCCGAGCATGGAGGATTGTTGAGTAGATCTTGCAGAATATCTCACCGCTAGCACGGGCTCGCTTTCCTGCGGCTACAGCCTCCGATGCTGCACGCACTGCATGACTTCCTCGCTGTAAGCCTCGAGCTTGCGTACTCGCACGCCAGTAGTCTGCGACAGTTCAGCCAAGAACTCGGGCTCGCACAAGGCAATTTCGTGCAAGGTGTGGTCATGAAAAATGACATAGGCGCCGCAGCGCCTTGATGACGGGCATGGCTTTTGGCGGCAGATCCGGCAGTGCTTGGCGGGTGCGGGTGCCGCCGTCCGACGTACGCTCGACCTTTTTGTTCTCGCGGCGCAGCCCCGATTTCCGTTCGCCGAGCACTGCAGGACTAGCTTCGCTCAACGCCGGTGTGCTAGTCCGCCCAACCGCTGGTTCTTGGGTCTGTGCCCGCATTCGGGATAGCCGGAGCAGGACTAAAAAAACCCACGGGGCCCGCTCCGCGTCACGATCCCCCCGTGTTTGCACACGGTGCAACGGTGCTCTTGGATGGGCTCACCCCTGATGTTCGTGACCGTCACCGCCTGTTCTTTTACCAACTCACCCAGAAAGAACGAGGATTGCCCCAGCACAGTGAACATGGCGACGAAACGGTGAGCACGGGTCAAGCGACATAGAACAGGCGACGCTCTCCACTCAGTGGTGGGGTATCGCCGTTCGGCATAGCCACGGCCAGCGCCGGATCGTCCGCGCCCAGGTTTGGGAAGCCCCGGTAGACCCTGCTAGGCAGGACCACGTAATCGGCTTCAGTTCCTCTGGAACGGTGCACTGCGAGGAATTTCACGTCGATGTGCTTTCAGCGACCTACTCAGACAATTTTCGCATTCGTAAATTCGCGGATAACAAAAAATGCGATAGTTCGCGCCCGTATCCGCTCAGCTTCACGCCACCGATGGGCGTACGTGGATCCGAGGCGGAAGATCCATTGATGAAGACCCCGCCGGTCTCTAGCCGTCGCGACACATCGCGAGCTACCGCGAGATTCTTCGTCCGCACTGCGACTGACAAACCAAACGTGTTCTGGTTCGCAAGGTCGATGGCTTCTTCCACATCCTTGGTCACAGTGATCGCTGCCACGGGACCGAAGGTTTCCTGATCGAACGCAGTCATGCCGGGCTGCACCGAATCCAGCACGGTCTGGGCAAAGTGGGCGGCTTTCGCGTCTTCCATTCACCTTCGACAGCTTTCTCGTATTTTCGACTGTCAGATCGGACCTAAGCTTGAAACGCTTGTGGGAAAGCACTCTGCGTGCGCCAATTGAGCTGGCGGCGCAAAATCTGCGCAAAAATCTTGTCGAGTCCCAACGGACGCTATATTCGGTCGATTAATGTGGAGAGTTTCCGGGTGGGAGGCGGCAGAAGCGCGAATTAATTCATATTGGTGGGCGCATCAAAATCCGCCGCCGTTCTGGCCAATATCCGCATTCTATTGTAGATTTCGGGTCGCCAAAAGCGTAGTTTTTTAAGCTCATTTTAAAGCCAGAATTAATTAAAGAATATTCGGGGTGCCCACTCGTATAGCGCCTCTAGACTGTGCGCCAAACAGTGCCTCATTTCCTCCTGAGTTCAATACGAGAGACGTGGAGTGTCCGCAAGGCATCCGGCTTCAAGCAATCGAGCTATGAGCCTGTGTGCTAAAGCGAGTTTTCAAAAAATCTCAGACAAAATGTGCGCCATGCGGCGCACATAGAATACTAAACCATCGGTGATTTACCATAATTTTGTTGGTGAATTATCGTTTAAGTGGCATATAGGTCACATAATGTGAGCATATAGTTTGACCTGCAAGGTGGCGAAAAATGTCATATATGGCTTAACGTTCGCCTATTGCAGCTAATTTTCATGAACTTGGCTCCGAGGAGCGAATGTCGAAGTCGATGTCTGGGAATGTCGATTTGTTATGGCAGAAGTCAAAAATTCTATTTCTGCCTGATCTAGTGCACAAATATCATCAGTCCAGAAGCTGAAATCCATTCTTCGAATTTAGAGAGACGGGACTATTTTGTTTCCATGAGGTCAAATGGAAATGTGATTTCGTCTGAGTTGAGCTATCAATCAATATTTATATATTGCCTGAGAAGCTATCGTTGATAGGAATAGGCTTCATTGTGGTGTTGTAACAATAATATGCGTCGCATCAGTTTAGGTAGCCGCACGGCAGACCACGCTGGTCGGTTGGCTGTACCTACTTCGATAGCTGAGGCGCTCAATATATTTCCCATAGTGGAGGAGCCAAATGAAACACCTTTTGCTGTGTATCGTTCCTTGCGTAGCTTTCGCAGTCACGGCACTGCCCGCCCAGGCTAGCGACTATCCGACAAAGCCCATTCGCATTGTCGTGCCGTATCCCGCTGGCGGCTCTACGGACGCGCTCGCGCGCATGGCTGCCCAGAAGCTGGCGGCGAAGCTCGGCCAAGCTGTGGTTGTTGAGAACCGTCCGGGCGCCAGTGAGATGATTGCGGCTACGTACGTCGCGCGCTCAGCGCCAGACGGCTACACCATTCTGCTTACAACCATGACCGGGCTCACTGTCAATCCCGGTCTATATGGCACCAAGCTTTCATATAACCCGCAGAAGGACTTTGTGCCGATCATGCTCGCGGCGACCATTCCCAGTGTGTTGGTGGTCAACCCGTCAGTGCCGGCAAAGTCGACGGCAGAATTGCTCAGCTATCTGAAAGGCAAGCCCGGCGCTGTGAGCTATGCGTCCGCGGGCAACGGAACGCCGAGCCATCTCGGAATGGAGCTCTATAAGAAGGCAACCGGCGTCGATGTCGTCCATGTTCCCTACAAGGGCGGCGCACCCGCTCTCCAAGAACTCATGGGCGGGCAGGTCCAGGTGATGTTTGCTTTGATGCCGGAAGCCATGCCGATGGCAAAGGCCGGAAAGCTGAAGGCGCTGGCGATAACGACGCAGAAGCGCTCGCCCACGTTTCCCGACCTGCCTACTGTCGCAGAGTCTGGCGTGAAGGACTTTGAGATGGTTTTCTGGTCGGCCTTCATGGCTCCAACTGGAACCCCAAAGGACATCGTGGCCAAACTGAACAGTTCGCTGAACGCAGTGCTGGCCGAAAAGGACATCGCTGCGAAGCTTGCGGAGATGGGCATGGAACCCGCAGGCGGCTCGTCTGAACAACTATCCCAACTCATCAACAGTGAGACGAGTAAGTGGAAGAGGGTCATTGACGTTGCGGGCATTAAGCTCGAATGACACCGCGTCATGTCCGGTCAAGGAATGCCACCCCCTGTTTTGAGTGAATTATGAGTCGCACATTAGAGAAGAGCGAGGAAATCGATTCCGATGCTCAAGACGTACCACGCATCCATGCAACTGGCTGTGGTGCATTGTCATTCGACGTAGCAGGACGCGTATTCGATAGCACGACACAGCGTCGTCTGTGGGCGATGGCCGAGCAACTTGCCAATGATCATGGCCCAGATGGCGTACTGGATGTCGTGCCGGGTGTCAACAACTTGTTGGTGGCAATAGACCCACTGCGGCTTCACCCCGAACGCGCGCGCGAACTGCTGCTTGCAATATGGACGACGGTCGATGCGAACAAAGCCAAGGGGCGTGACATCGAGATTCCCGTCGTTTACGGTGGCCCAGCCAGGGAAGACTTGGAAGAGCTGTCTGGCATTCTGGGCATGCCCGTGCATGACATCGTGAAACTCCATAGCTCAGCCGTTTACACGGTGGCATGCATTGGCGCGATGCCGGGATTCGCATACCTGACCGGACTATCGCCCGAGCTCGACGTCCCGCGCCGCGCGACGCCACGCGCGAAGGTGGAGAAGGGGGCGGTCATCATCGGTGGTACCCAAGCCGGTGTTATGCCATTCACCGCACCATCAGGATGGCACATTCTTGGCATGACTGAACTGGATATGTTCGATGCCGACAAGTCGCCGCCGTGCCTGCTGGCCCCGGGCGACCGCGTGCAATTTCGTGTGAGAGAGGTCTGCGCATGATTGAGATTCTCTCGAACGGTATCCCAAATCTGATTCAAGACCTTGGCAGGACGGGCCTGCTGAACGCAGGTGTTAGTCGTAGTGGTGCTATGGACAGCCGAGCATTGTCGCTGGCGAACATCCTGGTAGGAAATGACGAGGGCGCGGCTGGACTCGAAATCAGTCTGTTCCCATTCCGCCTGAAGTTCCTTGCCGACACATGTTTTGCATGTACTGGCGGAGATTGCACTGTCCGGCTGGACGACACAATCCTCGCACCCTGGTGGGGTCGCCAGGCGCGCGCGGGTCAGACGCTCGTCATCGAACGCCCGCGGCGAGGCGCGCGCGCCTACCTGGCGCTTTCAGGAGGCATTGACGTGCCCGCCGTTCTCGGCTCGCGTTCCACTGACCTGAAAAGTACGCTGGGTGGCCTGGAGGGTCGAGGACTGCGTCGGGGAGACATGCTGTCGCTTCGAACACCGGGCCACAGGGCATTGGGGAGGCGAGGCTTGGGGCTCGTTCCTGCAGACCTTCCTCGGTTCTGGAAAGATCTCTCCACCGGTTGCGTAACGGTCCGTGTTCTATCTGCCGCTGAGTACGACGTGTTTACCGAATCGGCCAAGGCGGCGTTCCTTGAAACCGAATATCAAGTAAGCCTGGATGCGAACCGCATGGGCTACCGCCTAAGAGGCGTGCCGTTGATGCTGAGCGAGCCGTTGGAGCTCTTCTCCCACGGCATTGTTCCAGGGACGATTCAAGTTCCACCGAACGGGCAGCCAATCATCCAGTTGGCTGAGGCGAACACCTGTGGTGGCTACCCAAAGATTGCCGCCGTGATCGAGGCTGACCTCTGGCGCCTTGCCCAGGCCCCCGTCGGATGCAACCTGCGCTTCCAGCGGGTCAGCTTGGAGGAGGCACTGAACGCGCGAAGAGCCCATCTAGCCGAACTGGTGGCAATGCGCCAATCCCTGGAGCTCATGAGCTCCCGCGCATAGCGCGCTGCGCTTAACTATGACTACGAGTGTGAAAATGCCTACGCAAACAAAGATTCCGTGCGTCGATTTGAACGCCGATATGGGGGAAGGCTTCGGTCCATATCGGATGGGGGATGATGAGGGAATCCTGAAGATTGTGACCTCGGCCAACGTAGCCTGTGGCTTTCACGCTGGCGATCCGGAGACCATGGCCAAGACATTCGGGATGGCCAAGCAACAGGGCGTGAATGTTGGCGCCCATCCAGGTTTCGACGACCTCTCCGGATTCGGCCGACGCGTCATCCCTTGCAGCCCGGCCGAAATCGAGCGACTTGTCGCATACCAGATTGGAGCTGCCCAGGCGCTCTCCGCCTATGCGGGGAATCCGATTACCTATGTGAAAGCACATGGAGCATTGGGCAATCTCAGCGCTATCAAGGAGGAGGTCGCATCGGCCATCGCCGGCGCCATCAAGGCAGTGGACGCGAATTTGATTTGCATGACCTTCGCGGGAAGCCTGATGGAGAAGGTCGGGCAGGAACGCGGCTTACGAACCTGCGCCGAGATCTTTGCCGACCGCGCCTATACCGATGAGGGGCAGCTTGTCTCACGCAAGCTGCCGGGGGCGGTACTGCACGACTCCAAGGAGGTCGCTGCTAGGGTCCTGCGAATGGTGCAGGCGGGCGCTGTGGAGACCATCTCCGGAAAGCAGTTGCGTGTGCCGATTGAGACGATTTGTGTCCACAGCGACACCCCAGGCGCACTCGAAATGGCCGCAGAGATTCGTCGCACGCTTGAGGCCGCAGGCGTCGAGGTCAAGCCGTTCGCCAGGGGGGAATGATGGAGATTGAGTTCGTCAACCGCCTTATCGACATTGTTGAGCGCTCGCAGCTCTCAGAACTGGAGTACACGGACCATGGCAAGCGCCTCCGGGTGGTGAGGGCACAGCGGGAACAGGGCGCGGTGCAATACCCAGCACGGCAACCCGATATTGACGTCCACTCCGCGGCTGAGGCGGTGCCCGCGAGGCAAGACCTCGAGACTGCTGCGGGCGCACCACAGAACCATACCGTCGCGTCGCCTCTCACGGGCATCTTCTACCGCGCCCCGGCAGCCAATCAGCTGGAGCTTGTGCAGGTGGGCGACATCGTGGAAGAGGGCCAACCATTGGCAATTGTTGAGGCGATGAAGCTTCTGAACAGCATTGATGCAGACAAGGCAGGGCGGCTGGTCGAGGTACTGGTGGAGAACGGAACCGAAGTGGAGGCAGGGGCAGCCCTCTTTGTCATTGAACCAATGAGGGGTGATGATGTTTGATACCGTGCTCATTGCCAACAGGGGAGAAATCGCGTTACGTATCCTGCGTGCGTGCCGCAAGCTAGGTCTGAAGACCGTGGCTGTGCACTCAGAGGCTGACGCAGGGCTAAGGCACGTATCGCTCGCAGACCGTGCATTGTGTATTGGTCCCTCAGCAGCTGCGCGGAGCTACCTAAACAAGGATGAAATCCTGCTGGCGGCCAAACTCACCAACGCTGGCGCGATACACCCCGGCTATGGGTTTCTTTCCGAGAGCGCTGACTTCGCTGAAGCTGTCGAGAGTGCAGGCCTCATCTTCGTTGGCCCTGGCAGCCGGGCAATTCGGCGCATGGGCGACAAAGTTAGCGCGAAGCAGACCATGCTGGAGGCAGGCGTGCCATGCGTGCCAGGGTCAGAAGGTGCGTTATCCGACGACGCTGACGCTGTCGAACGGATTGCAGAGGAGGTTGGCTATCCACTGATAGTGAAGGCCGCTGGAGGCGGCGGCGGCCGTGGGATGCGAGTCGTACGCGAGCCAACTGACCTGGCTCAGGCGGTCGTGATGACCCGGGAAGAGGCTAGCCGCGCTTTTGGCAATCCCAACGTCTACATTGAGAAGTTCCTTGAGCATCCCCGCCATGTAGAGATTCAGGTCTTGGCGGACTCCCATGGAAATGCTGTGTGGTTGGGTGAGCGCGATTGCTCAATGCAGCGACGCCATCAGAAGGTCATTGAGGAATCCCCTGCCCCGGGGATTTCTCGCGAAGTGATTGCGCGCATTGGTGCGAGCTGCACGCGGGCGTGCCAGCATATCGGCTACCGTGGCGCCGGAACATTCGAGTTCCTGTATGAGAACGGCGAGTTCTATTTCATCGAGATGAATACGCGCGTTCAAGTCGAGCACCCGGTGACCGAGCTTGTGACGGGCGTTGATATCGTAGCGGAGCAGCTCCGGATCGCCATGGGTGCGCGCCTCTCGTTTGCGCAAGAGGACGTGATCCTGCGTGGTCACGCAATTGAGTGCCGAATCAATGCGGAACACCCCTGGACCTTCGCTCCGACACCTGGCCGTGTCACTGAATGGCTGCCACCTGGTGGTCCCGGAGTTCGTGTCGAGTCTCACCTTTACACGGGCTACTCAGTCCCGTCCAACTACGACTCGCTCATTGCCAAGCTTTTGACCCATGGGGCGACGCGCGAGGAGGCCATCGCGCGAATGCGCGTTGCACTCCAGGAGATGGAGATTCGCGGTATTGAGTCGACCGTACCGCTGCATCAGGTCCTTATGAGTGAGCCAGGATTTGTCGAGGGCGGCTTCGACATTCACCATCTGGAGCGATTCCTGGCCACCGGCCTGGCAAATCGGGAGGGAAACCTATGAATCCCCTACTCATCGAACGTTTGGTACGGCAGTCCGAAGCGTGTGCGACGATTGGGGAGGTCGAGTACGAATCGGGTGGAGAGAGACTGGTCCTCAGGTTCATGCGTTCTTACTCGGTGTTGCGAGCCAGGGAGGAGGGTGGTCAAGTCCCTAGCTCAGCGAAGGACATTTCGTCTGTTAACGCAGCGTCCAACAGGAGGGTGGTTCGTGCACCAGCGACGGGCATCGTTTTCGGTGCGCATCCCCTGTCCGCGCAGCCGTCGGCTTCTCCTGGTTCCACTTTCGCCGAAGGCCAACAACTTGCATTCCTGCAAGTCGGCAGCGTCGTTTGCTCTATCGAAGCGGATTCAGACGGTGTCCTCGGGGAGATGCTGGTATCCGAAGGCAGCCTGGTCGGCTTCGGAGATGCAGTCTATGAACTTCGGTAGATCAGCGATGAGCACGTTCGAGAACGGTACGCCAGAAATAGAGCTGGATAGTTTGCTCGAGAACAACCGGCGATGGGCAAGCGGTATCGACGCAATCAAGCCTGGGTTCTTCCAGTCCCTGACTCGGCAGCAGGCGCCTGAATGCCTGTGGATAGGATGTGCTGATAGCCGTGTGCCGGCGAACGAGCTCGTGGGACTCCAGCCAGGTGAGCTCTTCGTGCATCGAAACATCGCCAATGTCGTCGCGCATTCGGACCTCAATTGTCTGTCGGTCCTTCAATACGCGGTTGACATGCTCAAAGTGCGACACGTAATTGTTGTTGGCCACTCCGGCTGCGGAGGAGTACGCGCCGCGCTCGATGGCTTGCGTATCGGTATCGCGGACAACTGGATCAGGCACATCCACGATGTGGTGGAGAAACACTCGTCGTGGCTTAACACATTGGCTGAAGCCCAGAAGTTTGACGCTGCCTGCGAACTCAACGTCCTTGAGCAAACAAGAAACGTCTGCCTGACGACGATTCTACAAGATGCCTGGATGAGAGGTCAGACAGTGTCGGTCCACGGTCTCATATACAGCCTCCAGAACGGGCTGCTGGAGAGCTTGCAGCTCACCGTCGGCAACTCTGACAGCGTGGACGGCCTTTACCGCGCGGCACTCGCGGACTTGAAGCACCGCTTTAGTCGCCAACGAAGGCACACGGCTTGAAAACACTTGAAGGATTGCGGGTGCTGCCCCACTAGGTACCGCTAGGTCAGTCAAAATTCAGTCCTTTCCATAGATAAATGCCATCCGGCATTATTAAGGATTGGATTCCTCGTTCTTTTTTGAACGCGATGCTCCTCATAATATACGGAGGGAATAAATGAGGTATCCAGTTATGCGTACTTTGGCGATGACGGCCGCAGCGACATGCGCGCTACTCGCGGCGGCTTGCTCGTCGATTCAGACGGTAGGAACAACCGAGAATTTGGAGTCGGTGGCCCCTCAGGGAAAGTCGAATCCAAAATACGCGGACGCGCACTTTCATACGTCCAACTACGCCTATCAAGGCATATCACTCAAGCAACTGATTCATGACTACATGAAGGACGACATAGTGCGGTCTGTTGTCATGCCGGTGCCGTTGCAGCAGCGATGGGATGGTTTCGAAAACTATGCAGCTGGCCAAATTGCCCCAAACTATTACCTGGGTCCCAAGGCTGACCTTTACTATTATTCATTCGCGGACGCGATGTATGCGAAGGAGTATCGTTCGTTGAGCAAGGAGGAGCAGCAGCGGATTGACCTGATGATTACAGGTTTCAATCCGATGGATAAATATGCACCGTTTCATATCAAGAGGGCGCTTCTGACGTTCCCAGGCACCTTTGTGGGTATCGGTGAGTTCACCGTTCACAAAGAGATTGTCTCGAAGAAGGTCGCCGGTGAGCCGATTTCCCGAACCAGTGCGGTCGGGCTGCCGGCGGATGCCGACAGTGACGACAAGCTCTCCCTGTACAACCCAGCGCTTGTTGATATCTTGAATCTGCTGTCCGAGACCGGCCTTGTTGGCACGCTGCACAACGATATTTATCCTGCAGACGTGCGGCCGGACGGGACGGTGGAAGCGTTGCACCCCGAGAAGTCATATGAAGCGGCGCTTCGGAACCTGTGTGCCAAGAACCCGAAGGCCACCGTTATATGGGCGCATGCAGGACTTGGCCGCTTCGTTAAGCCAACCCGCGAACACGTCTCGATTGTCTCGGGAATCCTTGACGCTTGCCCTGCGTGGTACGTGGACCTTTCGTGGGACCTCGCGCAAGAGTGGATGATTCATCCGCGCGAAGGTATGCCGAGTACCGAGGAGTGGGTGGCGTTCATCGACAAGTATCAGGACCGGCTCCTGTGGGGGTCGGACACGGTGGCGTACAGCCGAAACATCGTGGACCCAGGTGGTAAGGTGAAGGCAAGTGGCCGACGCATGCCCGTCGAGGAGTACGAGGCAGTTCCAAAGCTGACGGTGCCGATGTTTGACAGGCTCAAGCCGGAAGTCGCGCAGAAGGTGCGCATCGGCAACTACGTCAGGCTGTTCGACGCAGCGCGAGCGCGCGTCCGCACGTGGGAAGCACAACACGGAGATGATGATGTGTGGAACTTCAGCACCGCCGTAGTAGAGACGGCGCATTCACACGCACACTAGCCCAACACTCGCGCTCTCGCCCTCAGCATCATGGCAGGGTGCGCGAGCTTGGGCAGTTGGGGTTGAGGCTATCAATGCGCATCCCGCCGGGAGGCTCAGAGTGCCCGCCAATGAGCCGACCCGAGGGCATCAGGTTGTCGCCGGGTCGGACCTCTACCGTGAGCGCTGGGCCGATGACCCACATCGAGTGGCGCTGTGCCTGGATAAAGGGTTCAGAGTGCCGCTGCGGCCGGCCACATCGCACAGGAGGGCGGTACCCGTGGCGCTTTGCGCGCTCGATTTGCTCGGGTGTATCACGAGAAAATTCCGCCGAGGTCTTGTAGTCGATGCCGCTCATGATCGATGTCTCGTGCCTGGGTTAAGGATTTGACTGTGGAAAAGGCAGGGGGCCGCATCCTGGTCTTGGTCATGTTCCTTGACTGGAACTGCCCAATCTCAGTCAAGAATCGCGATGCCTACTGCTTCAGCGAATGGGGCGGGTAGATACTGAACCCGTCCCATCCGCATCGTTCCGCAGCTAATCGAGAGCTTGCCCCTTAGTCTCTGGTAGCAGAATAGTCATCAGGAACACCGCGCCATACGCGGCACCGGCAAAGATGGCGATGGCGGTTGCCAAGCCTGTAGTCTGACTGAGGTGTCCAACCAGACTCGGAAAAAGCGCGCCAATGCCGCGACCGAAGTTGTATGTGAAGCTCTGCCCATTGGCTCGATTGGCCGACGGATAGAGTTCCGTCAGGTATGCACCAACTCCACTGAAGATGCCGCACGCGGAAAATCCGAGCGGGAATCCGAGAAGGAGCATTTGTGAGTTAGACAGTGGGAGGCGCAAGTAAAGATAGATGCTGACCACAGAAAGGGCCGAAAAAACGATGAAGTTGCGGCGCCGGCCCCAGAAATCGGATAGGTATGCACCGCCAATGTACCCGCAAAATGAACCAAGGATGATGACAAGAAGGTAGCCACTTGTATCCAGGACGGAAAGATGGCGCTCAACCTTCAAGTACGTCGGCAGCCATGTGGACATGGCGTAGTAGCCACCTTGCATTCCGGTGCAGAGGATTGCAGCGAGCACGGTTGTGCGCAGGAGGGAAGGGGAGAAAATTGCCCACGCGGACGATTTCTTGACGCCGCTCTTCTCTGCAGCCTTGGTCTTGATGAACACTTCAGGCTCAGAGACGTTTTTGCGTACGTACAGCACGAGAAATGCTGGGATTACACCGACCCAGAACAGGCAACGCCAGGCAATGTCCTCGGACAGCACCGAGAAGGCGATGCTGTACAGAATCGCCGCAACTGCCCAGCCAACCGCCCACCCGCTCTGCACAACGCCGACTGCCTTGCCGCGATTCTTTGGCTTCACGATCTCGCCGATGAGCACAGCCCCTACTGCCCATTCCCCTCCAAAGCCAAGGCCTTGCAAGGCACGCAGCACGAAAACCTGCTCGAAGTTCTGAGCGAAGCCAATCGCGACCGTACAGACGGAGAACCAGAGTATCGTCGCTTGAAGTACCTTCGCGCGGCCATAGCGGTCCGCTAGAATGCCCGCAATCCATCCTCCGATGGAGGAAAACAGTAACGTGACGGTTCCCAGCAGGCCCGCTTGGCCACGGTCTATGCCCCAAAGACTAATCAGGGACGTGATGACAAAGCTGAAGACCATGAAGTCGAATGCGTCAATGGCCCAGCCGCCGAAGGAAGCGTTGAAGGCTTTTCTCCCCTGCTGGTCCATGTCTCGGTACCAGGCCATGCTCCATAGTTTCGCAGACGCTTGTCCGTCGGCGCGTGTTGTTGTCTCCATTGCAACTCCTTATTGTATTAGGTGGAGGACAGGACCCCCACGTGTCATCTGCCTCCGCCGAAGAGCGGCGCAAGCTGACGTGCTTCTATTGACTGCTAGTAGCCGGGAAGCCATATAGCCGCTGCGGATTGGATACGAGAATCCTATTACGAACCTCCGCATCAGGGACCCACGTCGCTAAGAGGTTGAGGAGTTGGCCAGCATCGGGCATCTCCGACACGGCCACATGCGGCCAATCGCTACCCCATACGACTTGGTCAGGTGTTGCCTGGACGAGCTCTTGCGCCCAGGCGGTGACGTCCTCATGGGGCGGGCGCCGTTCGCTGATCCGGTAGGCTCCAGAAAGCTTCGTCCACCATCCGTGCTCAGTCATGAGGTGCTTCAAAGCCATGAAGCCTGGATGGTTCGTGCCTAATTCAACTGGCATATGTCCCATATGGTCCACTACCACCGGCAGCGTTAGCTTTCGCAATCGAGGCAGGAGTTCCGGAAGCTGACGTGCATCGAGTAGCAGTTGCAGGTGCCAGTCCATGTCGTCAATCTTTGCTGCCAAGGTCTCCATCGCATCGAGTCCGACACCACCTCCATAGAGAACGTTCAAGCGAAGCCCGCGGACGCCGGCCTCGTGCATGTCACGCAGCTCCCGTTCGGTTACGTCAGGAGACACAACACCCACTCCTCGCAATCGGTCGGGATTGCGCCGGAGCACGTCAAGCATGTACCGATTGTCAGTGCCGTAGACGCTAATCTGGACTAGTACGCCCCGGTCCAGGCCGTTGGCGTCGAGCATGGCCAGGTAGTCTTTTTCCGGGCAGGGAACCGGTGTATAGCTTCGAGCGGAGACTACGGGGAAGGATGAGGGGTTGGTCGCTATGACGTGTGCATGCGTGTCACAGGAGAGGCGGGGTACGTCAAACGTCGCGCGCTCGAAAGTCCTGGGGGGCGGGAGGCAGTACGGCGCGTTGGCCGAAGCTTCGTAGGGGTTGTCTTGTCTCATTATCATAGTTCTATGTCGACTGTTCCAATCTCGTCCGATGAAGGCGTTGTCCAGATCGAATGAGCGCCGTCGTTAACCTGATCCGTTGCGGGATGGAATCCATCGACGCGAGGTTCCTGCTCGCGTCGACGCCCGCCGCCGTGAAGTAAAGCCGCGCACGGCGGTGGATGAGTTTGACATCTCACGTCTTGTAGGTGGGGTCCCTACGGTCAAGGTAGCGAAGCATCGCAGGCCACTCCATCTCGCCAAATGGACGCCTCACGTTCGGCTGATAGAGGTTGTAAGTCTTCTCGATGACCGCCTGCGCGGGCATGGTCAGTTCGGTCCCGCCACCCATGGCATCGAGCTGAATCTTGCATGCCATCTCCAGCCAATACATCAGGTTGAAGGCTTGAGCCACACTGGCGCCTGCAGTCAACAAGCCGTGATTCCGCAGAATCATGGCCTCGTGATTGCCGAGGTCATGCACGAGTCGTTCTCGTTCGTCCAGTTCCAGTGCGACGCTCTCGTAGTCGTGGTAAGCGATATGCGCAAACCGCATCGAGGTCTGCGTAAGAGGGAGCAAGCCACACTTCATTGCAGACACTGCGGAGCCCGCCCGCGTGTGGGTGTGCAAGACGCATTGGACGTCGTGACGCGCCGCGTGGACGGCGCTGTGAATCACATAGCCTGCCTCATTGACGCCAAACCGACCGTCGCCCCCGTCAAGGATGTTGCCGTCGAGGTCGATCTTCACCAGGCTGGAAGCCGTGATTTCCTCGTACATCATTCCATACGGATTAATGAGGATGTGGTCCGGCGTGTCGGGTATTCTAGCCGTGATGTGATTGTAGATGAGGTCGCTCATTCCATACAGTGCGACGAGGCGATAGCAGGCTGCGAGGTCGACACGTGTTTGCCATTCGGCTGCGTCAAAGTCGCCGGGGCGTCGGGAGTTCGGATTCGTCTTGAGTTCGCTCATTTTTGAGTCACCTTTTGTGGTTCACGCAGAGCGTCTGCGATGGGTTGGAGTTGTGCTCTGTTTGCAGCTAGGGCCGTTGTCCAGGCTTTACCAGGCAAGTAGGCGAGTACCGGTGCGTCGTTCTTGGCTGCGGCAATAAAGGCGGGGTCTCGCAGACTCTCTTCAATGGCCGTTTCAAGCCGGTGGGCGATGTCTGCAGGAACCTGAGCCGGCGCCGCCACCCCGCGCTCGGAACTCATTGCGACGGGCACCCCAGCTTCAAGGGCAGTTGGAACGCTGCCGATTGCGCCAAGACGGGTCTTGCTCATCTGCGCTATGCCCTTGAAAGGGCCGCCTGCGAGGCTGAGTTCGCGCATCTCGCCGGCACTCATGAAAGTGAAGTCGACATGTTTGCCCAGAAGCGCCGTCTTTACCTCTGCAGCACCTTTGAACGGAATGCTGTTCGCCTGGACGCCGGCAACCTTCTGTATTTGTTCCAGGGCGATGTGACCGTTGGTCCCGACGCCGCTGTGAGCAAAGGAGAGTGAGCCAGGCTGCTTCTTGAGTGCTAGAACCACACCGGAGAGGTCTTTGAACTGACTATCCTTGCGGGCAACCAGGACCGTTGGGTCGTCGACAAGGCGAGCAATGAGTCGAACGTCATCTGCCTTGTACTGTGCATCCTTGTACATGGGCACGAAGATGAAGCCGGGGACATTGACGATGCCGAGGGTGTAGCCATCCGGCTTGGCCCGGACAACATGCATAACAGCCAACTCACCGGCGGCACCGGGCTTATTGGTTACCACAACGCGAGCATTGGGGCTAAGGCGCTTCGAGACGAATGGGGCTAAAAGACGAGCCATCTGGTCGGTTCCACCTCCAGGCGCAAAGCCCACTACCAGTTCGATAGGCCTGTCATCGGGCCAGGCGGCCATCGCGGCGTTGCATGAAAGCAGGGCGAGCGGCAAGGCCACGCAGCGTAGAAGAGGCGTCCACATATTGTCTCCGAAAGTGCTATTTAAAGCGATTCTTCTTGATGCCACCGCAAGGGGCGCTAATGTTGTATTCGCATGTGCCGAGTAGTCGCAGCTGCCAGACATGAGCGGGTGAAAAGCGTGCGGGGCTATACTGTGCTGGTATTCTGGGAGACCAACCTCACTGTCACAAGCGACAATTTGTTGCCCTGTTGATGAGTATTCAGAATGAATCCGAGACGCCTGACTCCTTCCATGTCTTCGCTCCTGGCCTTCGAGGCCTCGGCCCGCACTGAGAGCTTTACGAGGGCTGCGGAGCAACTCTCACTGACACAGAGCGCCGTCAGTCGGCAGGTGCAGACCCTCGAGGAACTCCTTGGCGTCGCTCTCTTTCACCGGGTTGGCAGGCGAGTTGTCCTCACGGACGTTGGCCGGATGTATCTTCGCGAACTGACTGGTCCGCTCGAGGGAATCCGTAGCGCGACGCTCCAGGCGATTGCCTTTCAAGCCGGCGGAGGAACCTTGCATCTGGCAGTGCTGCCAACGTTCGGGTCGAAGTGGCTGATGCCTCGGCTGGCCGCCTTTTATGCCAAACACCCGGAGGTTCTGGTCCACATACATACGCGGACCTATTTAGACCTTGATGTCTCTGGGATGGATGCGGCTATCGTAGTGGGGGATGGAAACTGGCCAGGCGTGATTGCATACCATCTCGTCGATGAGGTGATGGTGCCTATCATCGGTCCCAAGCAAGCGAAGCGAGACAAAATCAAGACGATTGATGAGTTGCTGCGGTATCCGCTTTTGCAGGTGGTCACCCGACCGACAGCGTGGCGAGATTGGTTTGCCAAGCATGGCCTAGTCAATGCCGCGCTGAATCTCGGCCCACGATTCGAGTTGACCTCGCACCTCATACAAGCGGTGTCAGCCGGGATGGGAATCGGGCTAGTTCCGAAAGTACTGGTAGAGGACGAGCTTCGCGCGGGGACGTTGGTCTCCCCCGCGGACGACCATCACGACTTGAGTGGGAGCGCGTATTACCTCGTTGTCGCGACAAACCGTGATTCGTATCCGCCGTTTGTGCAGATCAGAGATTGGTTGATAGGCGTTGTCCGACGAGTTTCCACGAGCGAGAAGCGTCCTGCCGGATGACCGGCTGTGGTAGCCATACCAGCCATCTGGTAGCCAAGTCCAGCCGCCGGTGTCGATCCTTCGATCCTGAACCGCCGCGCCAGACGGTGCAGGCATTGATGGCCGCTGTCGCCCAGCGCGGCGCATTGTTTGACAGCGGCGAAGGCGAGATTTTGTTCATTCCCGATTCGTCGCCACCAGCGTTTCGACGAATGACGAGACGAGCTTACTCGGTTCGTCAGTCTTGGTGACGGCGAACACCGCTGCCTTGTCCTTCATGTTGTCCATCCGGATGAAAGCCAGATCGCGGCGACTTCCCGGTCCCACAGAGCGACCTACCAGGCAGAAGCCGAGGCCTGATGCCACCATGCCTAGCGCCGTGTGTATGTCGCTGGCCTCATAGGCCACGGTCGACTGGCTTCCGGCTGCACGCAACATGGCGATCGTATGTTCTGCAAAGCGGCTCTGCGGATCCTTCGGATACGTGATCAGACCGGCTGAGTCTAGCTCCGCCGCGCGCAGCGATTTGCGCTTGGCCAAAGGGTGCGTAGCAGGCAGCGCAACGACGAAAGGGTCATCCAGTAGCGGGGTGAACTCAAGTCCCTCGATTGGCTCCACCGGACCCAGGTAGCGTGAGACTCCCACCTGGATACGACCGGTTTGCAACTCGGCGTGCTGGTGTTCCGAGAGCATGCTGATGAGTTCGACCTTCACGTTCGGATGGCTCACCCGGAGCGCCCGGATGGCGTTGGGCAGGATCGAGAAGATAGTTGATCGCGTGTAGCCGATCGCTAGCACACCACTTTGGCCTGCAGCGACACCGCGCGCTTCCATCTGAAGGTGATTGGCCTCAGCCAGAAGGGACTTCGCACGCGGATGGAAGTAGCGGCCCAGTGAGGTGAGCTCCATCGGACGATGTGAGCGGTCGAAAAGCTCACCTCCCAGTTCGTCTTCCAGCCGACCCAACTGCATGCTGAGTGCCGTTGGCGCCACGTGCAGCCGGCTCGCCGCCGCGACCGCGCTGCCGGATTCGACGATTTCACAGAAGTAGCGCAGTTGCCTTAAGTTCATAAAAACAGATGCTACGCTCAAAAATCGATGTTTGCTGTCGCCTGATGTGGATTTTATACTGGGTTCACCGTCACGACATCTTTGGACGCCGGCATGAACCACCCCCCTTGGCTCTATCGCCATCTCGGCCGGCGTTCATAAGCCGAACTCGCGCGCCATGCCTTGTCGCTTCATTGCGCGACGCAGGTCTGTGCTCGAAATTCACGGTCGTAAGCTCTGCCTTCATGCGCATGCTGAGCCAAGAGAGCGGCCGCGGTCTCATTTGTTCCGAGCACAGGCGAGGAGAACGCACTTTGCTTTCAACCATCCCTGTCCGAGTGTATTCCGTATCTGGTACGCGCTGGAGTAGTCAGTCGTTGAGCGGAGCTAGAACATCGCCACTGAGCTGGCTTCTGCCCGATGCGAAGGCTTAATTGGTGATATTCCTTAGAAAGGTCAAATCGAAAATTAAAGAATGATTGTAATATTAATTTGCTAGAAATTTATTAAAAAACTAGGAGACAATAATGCGTGCAATTAGTCCTGCGACCGCCCCGCGTTCGGCGCGCCGCATTCCCCTCAGGTGGACGGGCGGGGTGCTCGTCCTCCTCCTCTGTTTTACGGCCTATCTGGACCGGATCGCTTTCTCAGTAACAGCCGCACCGTTGATGGAGTCACTCTCCATTAGTCCAGTACAGTTGGGTATGGTAATTTCGCTGTTTTCGGCCAGTTACTTTATTTTTCAAATGCCAGCTGCGGCGCTTCTGCAGCGGTTCGGGTCGCGGCCCGTCCTGGCTGGATCACTGGCCTTGTGGTCGATCTTTACGGCTGCCACGGGGCTGGTGGGAGGCCTCGTAAGTCTTGCCTTTGTCCGCAGCCTGTTCGGCATCGCTGAATCTCCCGTATTTACTGGTGGCAATCAGTTTTTCGGAAACTGGTTCAAGCGTGCGGAGCGTGGGCGAGCCAACTCACTGATGAATGCTGGGGCGTTTTCCGCAAACATATTCGGTCCCCCTATAGTCGTGGGAATCGTCACGGCGTTTGGCTGGCGGTCCATCTATTTCATATTCTGTGTGGTTGGTATTGTCCTGTCGATTGTCTGGTTTGTCTCGACTCGCAACCGCCCCTCCGAGCATCCGAGAATTTCTCCAGAGGAATTGGAAGAAATTACTGCGGACGCGCGCAGTGAAGCGGGAGCCGGCTCGTCTGAGAAGCCGATGATGCGAACTCTGCTAAGACAACGTTCGTTTTGGGCGCTTGCGCTCGGATATTTCGCGACGCTTTGGTGTGTTCAGTTCTTTGTTTACTGGCTACCGTACTTTCTCCAGGTCACGCATAACGTAAGCTTTCGTTCGCTAGGCATCTATGCAAGCATTCCATGGATCTCGATCGTCGCAGCAGTACTGCTCGCAGGTGTGATTTCCGACTACATGCTCTCCCGTGGTCTATCACTCTTCGTTTCTCGAAATGTTGTCTGCGCGGTGGGACTCGCAGTTGCCGCAATTGCCTTATTCGAAAGCACCACAGCAAAGACGGTTGTTGGGGACATTCTCTGGATTAGTCTGGCCCTTGGAATGGCCGGTGTGGCCCAGACGCTGTCTTGGACAATTGTGAGCGACATCGGCGGGAAGATCACGTCCGTTGTTGGCGGCTGGATGAATATGTGGGGCTTTATAGCCGCAAGCATCGTGCCGACCGTCGCCCCTCTCGTCGGGAAGAGCTACGGCTGGAATGCCGTGATCCTCCTCAACGCGGCGGTGACGCTTCTCGGTGTGGCCTGCTACATGCTTGTCACGACAAATCGCGGGCTGATCACTGAAGTGGCGACCGTGTAGAAGGGGGAATGCAATAGCATTCATAAAAAATGAAACCACGCTAGGAAATTCGTTTTTTCCATCGATGAAAATGGATTTCATGCCGGACCTATCGACAATACAACCTGAACTTCATGATGAACACTCTCATTGATTCCATTGCCATACCAGACGGTGCTCGCGAACTGAGTACTGCGGAAGTCTCTGATGCACTCGACGCGCTTCGCCTTCCTGGCAGCGTGCTCGGCATCGGTCATATCGCTGGTCGCGCTCGCGTGTTCGGTCCTGCATTTACCGTCCGGTACGCGCCTGTTGATGTGGCGCGACCGGGGACTGTAGGCGACTACCTGGATGACACTCCCGAGGGCTCGGTGGTCGTTCTTGACAACGGCGGCCGAGTCGATTGCACCGTGTGGGGCGGCATCCTCAGCCAACTGGCCGCGCACCGAAAAATCGCCGGCACGGTCATCTTCGGCGTGTGCCGCGACACGGCGGAAGCCGAGCAGGCGGCCTATCCGCTCTATGCATGCGGCCGCTTCATGCGCACGGGCAAGGATCGCGTTCAGGTGGAAGCGGTCGGCGAGACTGTTAGCCTGGCCGATGTCCGCGTCACGGCCGGAGACTTTATCGTTGGCGACGAAGATGGGATTGTCGTCGTGCCGAGAGGCAGGGTCAACGAGGTGTTCGAGCGCGCGCTAGCGTTGCGCGCCGCGGAGCAACGCATCGTCGACGCCACGCTGTCTGGGTCATCGCTCGAGGAAGCGCGTCGCCAGGCGGCATACCACACGCTGCAACGTGCGGGGTCGTGACCACGTTCGACCGCGATTGGGAAACACTAGCCGGACAACCACTAGCCTGGCCGTGCAAGCTCAGCTTGATTCCTGGCAGTAGGCTCGGTGAACTTAGGGGAAGCACATGGAATTACAAGCAATTTACGACGAATTGCGCGCTCTCGGCGCAGCGACGGTGTACGAAGCACAGGGCGCCAAGGGAGCGCTGGACAGCGGGATCAAGCCGATCGACCCGGCGTCGCGACTAGTGGGACCTGCATTGACGGTGGACACCCGGCCTGCGGACAACCTGATGCTGCACTACGCACTGTTGAAGGCGCGGCCTGGCGATGTCCTGGTAGTCGATGCCAAGGGCTTCCTGGAAGCTGGCCCCTGGGGCGATGTGCTGACGGCCGCGGCCATGAAGCGGGGCATCGCGGGGCTTGTCATCAACGGTGCCGTCCGCGATGCCAGCGCGATCGTCGAGATGGGTTTCCCCGTATTCTGCCGGGGGCTTTCGATCAAGAGCACGGGCAAAGCGCAGCTCGGCAAAGTGAACGTGCCCATTTGCATCGGCGACGTTGTGATCCGTCCCGGGGACATCATCGTCGGCGATCGTGACGGGCTGGTCGTCGTGGCGCCCGAAGAGGCCGCCTCAGCGCTGGAAAGCGCGAGGGCGCGGGAAGCCAAAGAGGACGAATTCCGGTCCGCGGTCGAGCGAGGTGTTAGCACTGCGGAGCTGTTGGGACTCTCGTCAACTCTGGAACGCTTGGGGCTGTGTTGACGACAAATCGAGCAGCGTTGACCGGCACAGGGTGAGAACGTTTTGACGCGCGAGGAGTTCTCGCACGAGCCATTGACTCGTGCAGGACTACCACTGCGGCTGCGCCCTTGGTTATCATCGTGTGCACGTCGCGCAATGCGGCCGTCGCTGCAGGCACCACATCGAGGCGCTAGAGCGACCGCTCTGAGCAATGGGCGCTGCCCGTTGCAGGGGCCATGGCGTACCTCTTCATCCACCAAACCTTGCGCTTCGGGCTACAGTGGATGACCCGCGAGGCGCGGGCGCCCATTGCGCAATCTCCGGGATATCAATTAGGTTCCGATCCGGATTGCGCGCATACACCGACCAAATCCTGGTAGTCGCCCCGTATCGCCGGGCACTCCTCAATTGGCGCATTCGCTTTCGGCGTAGCCATTCCTCTGTTCCATCGCCAGGTAGTCAGCACTACATGGGTGGGCCTGCTAAACAGGCATGCAGTTTATTGATGGTAGCAGCGTAATTTTCTATTTCACCATCGACCACTGCACTGGATACCATCGTTGCAACGGGTATCGAAGCACGCCGCCCCGCCAAATATAACAACCTGGAAGAGACATGAAATGCTTGTTCGTTCAAGTTGGAATAGGTGCGCTCGTATCCTTTAGCGCACATGCTCAGCCGACATACCCCGACCATCCGATTCGCATGATTGTGGGCTTCGCCGCCGGTGGAAGCACTGACCTCGTGGCACGTATCGTGGGCAACAAGGTGGGCGCAATTCTAGGGCAATCTGTCGTCGTGGAGAACAAGGCGGGCGCGGGAGGCACGATTGCCACAGACGCTGTCGCCAAGAGCAAGGCGGATGGCTACACGCTGCTTTTTGGCACCAGTTCCTATGCCATCAACACTTCCTTGTACAAGACATTGCCGTATGACCCCAGCACGGTAGTGCCAGTTGCGGTGGTGGCAGCAGTGCCCATGGTTCTCGCCGTGAATCCCTCCGTCAAGGCGAACACGGCCAGGGAACTGGTCGACGACATCAAGAAGAATCCCGGGAAATACAGCTACGGTTCAGCAGGAAAGGGCAGTGCATTGCACATGGCCGTTGAGTTGCTCAAGTACCAGGAGCATCTCGACATCGTTCACGCGCCATTTCGGGGCGCTAGCCAGGCAGTTCAGTCGGTGATTTCCGGCGACCTTCAGTTCATCACCGATGCGGTCACCACTGCCGCGCCGATGATTAAGGCCGGTCGACTGAAGCCGCTTGCTGTGACGACGGGCACACGGTCCAGTGTGCTGCCGAATGTGCCGACCATGAAGGAAGCTGGTTTCCCCAACTACGAGACATCCATCTGGAACATGGTGATGGTGCCTCGAGGCACGCCAGCCCCTGTCATCGACAAGTTAAGCGCCGCCCTGCTGCAGACAGTCCAGGACCCGGAAGTCCGCGAGCGGCTCGCCAAGATTGGAGTAGAGCCCATCTTGGATTCCACACCCGATAAAGCGGGGAAATACGTTCAGACCGAGACGCGACGATGGGCGGAGGTGATCAAGGCGGGCAATATCCAGCCGGACTAACCATTCGTCAACGGATGATGCTACGAGCCGACCCACGCGGCGCCTGGCCAAGTCCCGTCAAGCACCAGCCGTTTTGCCAGGGTCACTAGCTCCGCCGAAACAAAGCTCGCGGCCGGGGACATTCGGCGAGTAGCCGTATGCGCCAGCACGATTCGCCTAGAGAGGTTGGGAGCAGTAATTGATGCTGCCGCCAATATGCCTTTTTCCAACTCTTCGGATACCGCCGAACTGGGTAGAACCGTGTATCCAAAACCTTTTGCGACCAGGGATTTCTGGACATTTAAGGAATTGGTCTCGACCGCGACGGTTGGCTTGATTCCTGCGACAGCGCACGCATGCTCGACCACTGTGCGAAGGCCGTGAGGCGAGTTTGGAAGTACAAGCGGAAGGTCTCGAAGACTCTCGATGGTGTGGCCATTGCCGCGCGCAATCGTGCCAGGAGGGCCGACAAGATAGAGCTGCTCGTCGAGCAGAGCCTCTACATGTAGGCCCGCCGAAGCCTTGATGTCGTACAACAGTGCCACTTCAACGTCGCCCGCTTCAAGCCACTGTAGGAGGTTGCCCGCGTAGCCCACGTTGAGCCGAACGACCAATTGGGGATGCTTGCCTTTCACCGTGGCCACAAGTTCCGCTGCCAGTAACTCGCACGTACTCGGCAGCAAACCAATGACGGCGGTGCCAGAAATAACCCCTTTCACCGGCTGAATCTCGGCCTTCGCTCGGTCCAGTTCGCGCAACGCGCGTCTGCCGTACTCAACCAGTGTTCGTCCTGCGTCCGTCAGGACCATGCCGTGCCGCTCGCGCTCAAAAAGCTCTGCGCCGAGTTCCTCCTCAAGCAGCCTCACGTGCCGGGAAACGGCAGGTTGGACGATGCGAAGAAGTTCGGCGGCCTTGGTAGCGCTCCCGGTCTCGGCGATGGCCAGCAGTGCCCGCAGTTGCTTGATATCCATAGGTCTATTGCGTCTCTTTCTAGCTATCCAAATTACTGATGGGTGGAATCACTTTTTTGTATTTCATAATCTTATTCAGTCAATTCTATGATAGCAGATGTCATCCCCACCGAGACTACCTTCCATGACCCATCCAAATTCTGAGCCTCTTGCCTGGCAAGAGGATATTTTCCAAGTCCTCAAACAAAACGGGGTTCGTCAAGTCGCGTATGTACCCGACGCCGGCCATTCTCATGTCATCAAGCGTGCCAAGGCGGACCCGGAAATTCGCGACGTGGTTCTCACCACCGAAGAAGAAGGTGTCGGCGTTGTGAGCGGCGCGTGGCTGGGCGGCGAGCGCGCGGTCTTGCTCATGCAGAGCAGTGGTGTTGGCAACTGCGTGAACATGTTCTCGCTGCTGGACAGCTGCCGTTTCCCGTTCTTCACCATCGTGACCATGCGCGGCGAGTACGCCGAGTTCAATCCCTGGCAGGCTCCAATGGGCCTGGCCACCGCCAAGGCGCTCGAACTGATGGGCATTACCGTGTATCGCGTGGACTCCCCGGAAGATGCTGCCGAGCTCGTTGATGCGGGACTCGTCTCCGCCTTCGACGCCGGGCAACGCGTCGCGATTCTTCTCTCTCAAAGCCTCATCGGCCGCAAAAAGTGGGTGCGCTGAACATGACTACCTCGACCTCCAAGTCGGCGATCAACCGCCGCGATTTCGTTGCCGCGCTGCTGAAGCAGTTTCCCGACGCGCTTGTCGTGACTGGTCTCGGCTCGCCTTCCTACGACGTCTTTGCTGCTGGCGACCGTCCCAGCAATTTTTATCTCTGGGGCGCGATGGGAGGGTCTACCTCGGTAGCTCTTGGCCTGGCCCTGGCGCAACCTGAAAAGCGGGTCATTGCCATTACCGGCGACGGCGAGCAGTTGATGGGAATCGGCAGTCTTTCCACCGCTGCAGCGCAAAACCCGAGGAACCTCGCCGTAGTGATTCTGGACAACGGCCACTTCGGTGAGACCGGCATGCAGCAAAGCCACACCAGCCTCGGCACCAACCTCGCAAAGGTCGCGAGTGCCTGCGGTGTTCGTTCGACGCTTGAGATCTCCGATATTGCGGAAGTCGAAAAGCTGACTCAGGCAATCAAGAATGCCGATGGCATGACCGTGGCTCAGGTGTACATCGCCGCGGAAGAGCATCAGCGGGCATTGCCCCCGCGCGACGGGGTTTTTGTCAAGAACCGCTTCCGTCAGCACTTGGGATTTTCGCCGTTCTAGTCTTCTAACCTATCCGGACAGCATTGCGCCATGAAGCAGTATCAAATGTTCATCGACGGGGCCTTCGTGAATGCGAGCGATGGTCGTTGGTTCGAAACCCAGAATCCCTTCACCGGTAAAGCCTGGGCCCAAGTCGCTCGCGGCACGGAGGTGGACGTCGACCGTGCGGTCAACGCAGCCGATCATGCGTTCCGTGCTGGCCCGTGGGCGGAAATGACTGCTACCCAGCGTGGCGCTTTGCTGCGAAAGCTAGGAGATCTGATCGCGAGAGATGCCGAACGCCTGGCCGAGTTCGAAGTCCAGGACAACGGCAAGTTGCTCGCTGAGATGAGCGCGCAGGTCAAGTATCTGCCGCAGTGGTTCTACTATTTCGGTGGCCTTGCCGACAAAATCGAGGGAACAGTCATTCCGCTCGACAAGAAGGGCTACTTCAACTACACCCGGAATGAGCCTGTGGGCGTCGTGGCCGCCATTACCCCCTGGAATTCCCCGCTGATGCTGTTGGCGTGGAAAATTGCGCCAGCGCTGGCCTCTGGGTGCACAGTAGTCGTAAAGCCGTCCGAATTCACTTCGGTCTCCGCCTTGGAGCTTGCTCTGCTTTTCGAGGAGGCTGGCTTCCCGGCAGGGGTGTTCAACGTTGTGACGGGTTTCGGAGCCGAGGTTGGGTCCCCGCTAGTCAAGCATCCACTTGTCAAGAAGGTAACGTTCACGGGTTCCGACGCCACCGGCCGCGCTATCAACCAGCAATGCGCAGCACAGTTCAAGCACGTGAGTCTGGAGCTGGGTGGCAAATCACCTAACATCGTGTTCAACGATGCCAACATGGAGGATGCGGTCAACGGCGCTGTTTCGGGGATCTTCGCGGCCAGCGGACAAACCTGCATTGCAGGGTCGCGTCTGCTCCTGCAGGAAGATATACACGATGAGTTCGTCGAGAAGCTCGTGACGCTGGCGAAGACGGCAAAGCTCGGCAACCCAATGAACGCGTCGACGCAAGTTGGCCCCATCACAACGCCGGCACAGTACGAGAAGGTTCTCTCGTACATCAAGATTGCGAACGACGAAGGTGCCAGCCTTATTCTGGGCGGTCAGCCTGCCTCCTGCGGAGATGG
The DNA here is from genome assembly GCF_058794615.1 of Cupriavidus sp. GW823-FHT07A04. Taxonomy (NCBI): domain Bacteria; kingdom Pseudomonadati; phylum Pseudomonadota; class Betaproteobacteria; order Burkholderiales; family Burkholderiaceae; genus Cupriavidus; species Cupriavidus sp. GW823-FHT07A04. The sequence continues at coordinate 8,313 of NZ_JBXAHA010000021.1, read as the reverse complement.
CTGGTTTGTTGAGCCCACGATCTTCTCCAATGTGACGCCGCAGATGCGCATCGCTCGGGAGGAAGTGTTTGGTCCGGTGCTCTCGATTCTGAAGTTCAAGGACGAGAACGACGCTATCAAGATAGCCAACGACAGTTGCTATGGGCTTGGCGCCGGGGTGTGGACAGCAGATATCGGTAGGGCATTCCGGATGTCGGAACGGATTCAGTCCGGCACCGTGTGGGTGAACACCTATCGAGCGGTCAGCTTCATGTCCCCCTTTGGCGGCTACAAGGACTCAGGCCTGGGTCGGGAAAACGGAATTGATGCCATCCGCGCGTACCTTCAGACAAAGAGCGTATGGATCAACACTGGTGCCGGTTCGGGGAATCCGTTCACCATCCGGTGATTCATGGCCCCCGAAAGTGCTTACGCCTCGGCTGCGCTTTCAGCGGTTGGCTATCTGCCTTCAACTGCACCGGGGCGAAAAGGTGCAGTGTTGACAAAAGACGAGATGACAAAGAGCAGAATTTCACTGGACTTCGATTTGGCTAAGCCGGGCAAGCACGCCGGCTATGCAAGGCTTCCTTATTCGGTGAATCGCTCGGCGTACGGCTGGCTTCCCATCCCGGTAGTGAGCATAAGGAACGGAACGGGTAAGACAGTGCTGCTGTTGTCCGGAACCCATGGCGACGAATTCGAAGGGCAAGTGACACTGACGCGGTTGGCTCGGCAACTGCAGGCGGAAGACGTTCAAGGCCATCTCATCATCTTGCCGATGGCGAACTACCCAGCGGCAAAAGTAGGGCATCGCGTATCGCCCATAGATGAGGGAAACCTGAATCGTCTCTATCCCGGAAATCCAGGCGGCTCACCCTCCGAGATGATTGCCCATTTCATCGAGAGCGAACTGATGAGCCGCGCGGACTTCGTCTTCGACCTCCATAGCGGCGGTTCATCGCTCAACTATTTGCCCGCGACGACATCCGTTTCATCAACGGGATCTGCGTCTGATGAGGAGCGTCGAGCCTTGATGTCCACATTCGGAGCGCCATACGGATTAATGTTCTCGAGTGCACCAGGCAGTGGCAGCTCTTCTGAAGCGGCGGCGCGCAACGGCATACCTCGTCTGGGCACTGAACTGGGCGGACGCGCGTGGGTTCACACTGCCTACCGCGAGATGTGCGAGTCAGGGGTACGGCGCATATTGGCTCGACTTGGCGTGATTGGCTCCGAGGGGCTCGCTCCGCCGCCCGAGGTCAGGTTTCTTTCTGTTGACAAGGATTGTTTTGTCTATGCGCCGGCAAATGGCCTGTTTGAAGCTAGCGTTATGCTTGGCGATAGTGTGAAGGAGGGTGACCTCGCAGGCTATGTCTATTTCCCTGAGAGCCCGCTCCGAGTCCCTGAGGCTGTGTATTTCTCGGCAAGCGGTGTCGTAGTCTGCGAACGAGCCATGGCGATGTGCGAACTAGGAGACTGTCTCCTCCACTTGGGGAAGACTATCTAGCCCGCTAAGAGCGCGAACCCGGATCGCAAGAGACGCCCGCCGGTACGAACAGGGTCTGGCAGAATTGGCCGCAATGAGAGGGGCACGATGACTTTTTCTGCAACCGAGAGGGTCTTGATACGTGGAAACGTTGGTGACATAGAGCTGTTGGTGAATGTGCCAGTGGGACCGATTCGCGGCATCGCGGTCATCGCACACCCTCATCCGCTGCAGGGGGGCACCGCAGAGCACAAGGTTCCAAATCTGTTTGCGAAGATACTGGCGTCCCGTGGGTACGTTGCGGTGCGCCCCAATTTTCGGGGCGTCGGCAATTCGGAAGGTGTGCATGACTCTGGCAACGGAGAGACTCTCGATGTGCTATTGGTCATTGAACACTTGCGACGAACCTATCCAGCCTTGCCTCTTGTTTTGGCAGGATTCTCCTTTGGGGCGTACGTGATTGCACGAACAGCGATGGTGCTACACGAACGGGCGGTCAATTGCACGCACATCGTACTCGCTGGCACGCCATGGGGAACGATCGAAGGCCAGCGCACCTACGAGACGCCTCCCGTGCCATCCACCACGCTGGCGATTCACGGAGAGAAGGACCTGCGCGTAGAGCTCAAAGCCGTGTTCGACTGGGCGCGTCCACAAGGCTTGCCTATCGTTGTCGTACCGAACGCCAACCACTTCTTTACTGGAAAATTGGCCATCGTGGAGCGGGTGGTGGGCGCATATCTTGACCAGTCGCCATAACTGGCCTACAGCCAACCCAGCTGGAGTAACGGCCGATTAACATTCATCACTCAGTCTGGAAAATCGTTGAAAAATCGCAGCACTCCTGCGCGAGCATGACGATAGCTGCGATCAGCGTGCTTCGTTGGTCCGACTTGTACATCGCCACGTAAGTGGCATCCGGCAGCGGCGGCTTGACTTCTAGCACATCGAGAAGTCCAGCGCTTTGCATCTGGCCAAGGCAATCTTTCGGGAAGTAGCTCACACCAAATCCAGATACGGTAAGGGCTATCAATGCCACGATGCTATTGCTAACGATGACGTTGGCAGGACGAAACCCGATCGACTTGAACCAGCTATCGTAAATAATCCCTGTGCCAGACTTGTCAACCAGTATGCGTCGTGCGGCAAGCTCGTGTATCTGGATTGCCCGTTGAGCGTCAAGCAGGCCGGGCTTGCACATCCAGGCGTTCGCCACTTTGCCCACTACCTTTGATGCAAAACGCGAATCTGTATAGGCATCAGGCACCACAATCAAATCAAGCTCGTCCGTCAAGAGTTTGTCCCGCAGATTGATGCTCATATCCACTTCGGGCTCGATGACAACTCGCGGATAGTGATCGTTAATTTGATTGACGAGGCGAGGTAACCACGTCATGGCAGAAAGCTCGGTGATCCCGATGCGAACCCGACGTTGCATCATATCAGGTTGGGTAAATTGCTCCATCGCAGCATCGCGCTCAGTCAGGAGCTTCTTGGCCAACAAGAACATCTCCTCCCCTTTTTCCGTCAGTCTGGCAGTTCGCGTGCCGCGGTCAAACAATTGCGTGTTGAAGAGTTGTTCCAGTTCCTGCACCCTTTTGGATACTGCTGACTGGGTTGTGTGCAATTTCATGGCGGCCTGTGCGAATCCGCCGGATTGCACGACCCAGAATATTGCCTCAAGTTGTTTAAAAGTAACCATAGTGCACCTTGATAGGGATAACCACTAAAACACATTACTTATGTTCATCGAATCGCATCGATAAAACTCGTTTGTTGTAATTGTATTATGGGATCAAAATCCATCCAACAAATCCTCCCCTCGAGGCGACAAAAAAGACCGCCGTAACCTGAGGAGTCGAATGTGGCAGCGGAGGGCCTTTGGAGAATGCGACCGTTCTCCGTTCAAGTGCCGGATGTCCGTAGGAAGGTGGTAGCAAGGCTAGCGACTCCCGCACCCCCCACACGTCCGTTTTCCGTGCGCGTGCGCCGCTGTTCTGAGCCTCAGTGCTTGCTGAGGCCTTCAATCCCCAAGACCTGAAAGGATGAATTTCATGCGTAAGTTGTCGGTAATCGCCATGGCAGCCGTGAGCCTCTCGCTAACCACAGTCAGTGCTTTCGCGGACCAACTGGCAGACATCAAGCAACGAGGTGCACTGGTTTGCGGCGTGCTGGGCACCATTGAGCCGTTCAGCTTCACCAATGCCCAGACCAGGGAGGTCCAAGGGTACGACGTCGATTTCTGTAGCGCGATCGCCAAGAGCCTGGGTGTCAAACTGGAACTCAAACTGATTGCGACCGCGGCGCGGATTCCGGAGCTGCAACAGGGTCGAGTGGACATTCTCGCCGCCGCACTTGGATGGACGCCGGAACGGGCCGAGCAGATTGCCTATAGCGACCAGTACTTTGTGAGTCTGACCAAAGTGGCCGTGAAGCGCTCGGAAGGACTGAAGACTACGGCTGATCTCGCTGGAAAGCGCGTGAGTGCGAACAAGGGGTCTACGTCGGAGATGGCAGTCAAGAAGACAGTACCAACGGCGACAACAGTGACTTACCAGGACGCGCCGGCTGCCTTCCTGGCGCTTCAGCAGGGGAAAGTGGACGGTTTGGCACTCGGCGAGATGATGCTGGTCAAGCTGAAGATGCAGGCAGATGCGACGACGCCCATTGATATCCTCGAGCCGGCGGTCATGCACGAATACTGGGGGCTTGGGATGCGCAAAGGGGAATCCGGCTTCGCGGGGCACGTGAATGGCGTGCTGCAATCGATGGAAAAGTCAGGCGAAGCGTCACGTATCTTCGACAAGTGGCTGGGCAGCGGCACGCCGTACAAGATGCGCCGTGACTTCAAAGTTGAGCCGATCAAGGGCTAACGACATGTAGGCCGGCATAAGCCGGCCCCTCAAGAACACCCATTTGGCGTATTACCTATGAAGTTGGATTTCTCAATACTCTTGCAGGGCGAGTATCCACGCCTGATAGTAGGCGGCGTCGCGACGTGGCTAGAGCTAGCCGCACTATCCTGGTTGCTCGCGATGGTGCTCGGAACTGTTCTGGCGGTCGTCCGGTTGAGCAACAATCGTTGGGGTCAAGCGGCGGTAGCCGCCTATGTCGAGTATCACCAAAGTGTGCCAATCTTGGTGCAGGTGTTCCTTTGGTACTTTGGTCTTCCGACACTGCTTCCAGAGTCGGTCCAGATGTGGTTCAACAAGAATCATAGCGAGTTCGTCTTCGCCTTCATCGCCATCGGTCTTTGCATGGCCGCATACATGTCGGAGGATCTTCGTGGCGGGATCCGCTCGATCCCCAAAGCTCAGCTAGAAGCGTCCCGCGCTTTAGGAATGACCTATCTCCAGGCGTGCCGCAAGGTGATCCTTCCACAGGCCGCCCGAATCGCGTTGCCCCCGATGATCAGCCACACGGTGCTGCTCGTCAAGAACACGAGTCTGGCGATGACGATTGGGGTGATGGAGCTGACGTATGTGACAAGAGAGATCGAGAGCGCGACATTCCGCACTGTCGAGGTCTATCTGTTCACAACGTTCGCTTATCTCGGCGTCTCACTGCTAATCATGGCTGGCGGGGCTTCCCTTGAGCGCCACTATCGACTGAGGACGAGGTAGGCCGTGGAATCCATTATTTCAATTCTTCGCGAAAACGGCGAAATGCTGCTCGTGGGGCAATATCCGAACGGTCCCCTCGGGGGGCTGGCTATTACCCTGATCCTTTCTCTCTTTGGTCTTCTGCTGGCGTTTCCGCTGGGGATTTTCGTTGCGCTTGCCCGTGTGTCGCCCGTAAGTTGGTTGAACAAACCTGCAGTCAGTCTTGTATATCTCGTCCGCGGCGTTCCACTGCTCATGTTCATCTTTTGGGTGTACTTCTTTGTACCTATCTTGATTGGACGAACAGTGAGCGGATTCACGACGATGCTGGTGACGCTGGTCATCTACGAGGGCGTTTACATATCCGAAATCATTCGTGCTGGCATGGAAGGTCTGCCAAAGGGACAGACCGAGGCTGCGCGTGCAGTCGGCCTGTCCTATATGCAGACAATGGCGAAGGTGGTCCTTCCGCAGGCACTGTACAACATGATTCCTTCGATGATCAGCCAGTTTGTATCGATTATCAAGGACACATCACTTGCCTATGTCATCAGCGTCAACGAGCTGACTTTTGCTGCCAACCAGGTGAACAGCATACTTCTCACCAAGCCGTTCGAGGTGTTCCTCATCCTTGCCGCAGTCTATTTCATTCTCGGTTTCGCTCTTACATCTCTGGCGCGCTATGTCGAGCGCCGCATCACCAACAAGCGTGCGGGCGTCCGTCGAGATGCTGCAGGCTTATCAGTGGTGTCGCCGGCGGTCGCCGTTGACTAATCGAATGGCCATTGGAGGTATTTTCAATGAAAAGCGGTGCAGCATCTCAGATGCCCATGATTAATTTCAAACGCGTTAACAAGTGGTACGGAAGCTATCACGCCCTTAATGACGTGACTTCCGAGGTTGCGCGGGGGGAGGTGATAGTCGTATGCGGCCCGTCCGGTTCGGGGAAATCGACGCTGATTCGAACGGTAAACCGTCTGGAGGACATCCAGAAGGGAGCGATTGAGTTCGGTGGCCAAGATGTCAATTCGCCCGCACTTGACATCAACAAGTTCCGCAGCCACGTTGGCTTTGTCTTTCAGAGCTTCAATTTGTTTCCCCACTTATCCGTGGCGGAAAACATCATGCTTGCCCCGATGTCTGTTCTGAAGAAAAAGAAATCGGATGCCAGGCAACGCGCGGCGCAATTGCTGGATCGCGTCGGCTTGGCGAGTAAGGCGGACGCCTATCCCGGGCAACTTTCCGGGGGGCAGCAGCAGCGCGTTGCCATTGCGCGTGCGCTTGCCATGGACCCACCCGCCATGCTGTTCGATGAACCCACTAGTGCACTGGACCCTGAAATGGTGGGCGAAGTGTTGCAGGTGATGAAGAGCCTTGCTCGCGATGGGATGACGATGATGTGTGTCACGCACGAAATGAACTTTGCACGCGAAGTGGCTGATCGAGTTTGGTTTATGGACAACGGTTGCCTGGTCGAAAGTGGTAAACCAGAGGCGTTTTTTTCCAACCCGCAGAGCGACCGTGCCAAGAAATTTTTAAGCGACCTACGGACCCATTAATCCACCCTCTCGGCGTGGCGCTTTACGCATATCTCGCTGAACTATCTGATCATGTGGCATGGAACAATTTGATATCGCAGCCATACGGGCTGCCGCAGAACGTTTGTCTGGATACATCATTCGGACCCCTATCATCGACTCGCCCATGCTGGATGAGGCGTGCGGTTGCAACGTATACGTGAAAGCCGAGCCGCTCCAGCGTACAGGTTCCTTCAAGCTAAGGGGGGCGTTGAACAAGATGCTCTCCCTGGATGCGGAGGAACTTAGCAGAGGCGTAATCACATTTTCTGCTGGCAACCACGGTCAGGGCGTTGCCGCTGGCGCCAAGTTTATTGGCTGCCCAGCGGTCATAGTGCTGCCGACGACCGCAGCTGATATCAAGATTGCGAGCTGCCGCTGGTGGGGAGCTGAGATTGTTTTATATGACCCGCAGACGGAGGACCGCGAAGTCGTAACACGCCAGATCATGACGGAGCGAGGACTGGCCTTTATTTCGCCGTTCGATGACTATGACGTCATGGCGGGCCAAGGTACGGCCGGATTGGAGATTTGCGAGCAGTTGGAGGCACGCGGGGTTGTGCCGGATGCCGTGCTGGTCAACTGCAGTGGCGGCGGTCTCTCATCTGGGGTAATCACGGCGATGAAGGCAACGTGGCCGAATGTCCAGGCGTATATTGTGGAGCCGACCGGATTTGATAAGATGGCACGGTCATTGGTGAGTGGGGTTCCAGAGAGGAGCAACTCCGTTCCCAAGACTGTCATGGATGCCATTGCTGGGCCCGTTGCGGGCAGCAAACCGCTCAACGTCCTCTTGCGTCACGATGTGAAGGCACTGAGCGTGAACGACGAAGAGGCACTGCGCGCAGTAGCCACGGCATTCCGTCTGCTGAAGCTCGCGGTCGAGCCTGGCGGTGCAGCTGGCCTGGCAGCCCTGTTGGAGAAAAAGGCGGACATGACAGGGAAGAACGTTGTTGTTATCTGCTCCGGCGGAAATGTCGATGCCAGCGTGTACGCGCGGGCTATCGCTGGGTAATGGGGAGCGCCATTCATGCATCCTGAAGAAAAGCTATCGGAGTTGGGGCTGGAACTCCCGATGGCCTTTCCTCCCAATGGCACGTACGTCCCCTATCGTTTGGCCGGGAACATGCTCTACCTCTCCGGTCACGGACCTCGCCTGCCGAATAACACCTATCGGCTAGGACGACTTGATTCGCCGGAGCAGGCGTTGGGGGCATACGAGGATGCGCGACTTACGGGCTTGAATATGCTGGCGAGCATCAAGCAAGCTGTTGGGAACCTGAGTCGCGTGGAGGCGATAGTCAAGCTACTGGGCATGGTGCATGCCACTCCGGACTTCAAGAATCACTCCCGCGTCATTGATGGGTGCTCGGACCTTCTGGTGAGCGTCTTTGGGCAGAGGGGCTTGCACGCCCGCTCGGCAGTTGGCATGAGTTCACTTCCCCATGGGATGACGGTTGAAATCGAGGCAATCATCCAGATTGCGTCATGAACGCATACCGGGCAGTGATTCCCTGGCGAAGTACTCGGTCGCATATATGCGCACCAGCTTCGTTTGGGCCAGTTCCTTGCGCATTCTCTCATTCTCGGCCGCCAGTTCCGCCACTCCGATCCCGCCTGGCGCCATGACTGCCTCAGGCTCCTTCGCCTTGAACACCCTGTTCGTCAG